>NZ_JBHFNP010000199.1:0-5142 GCF_041929235.1 Microseira sp. BLCC-F43 | reverse complement strand
CTTTACTCCATCAAGCGCAGCATCAGATTATGTCGAAAACCTGGGATTGTTGGGAAAAATGGCAACCACTGCCGCCCTTTTTGAACCGTTTCGCAATCCTGTTACGGTCAGCGAGGTGCGTAGTTGCTTGAGTAAATTGTTAGATGTAACAGCAGAATTGGAACGCAGAGCGAGGCGTGAAAATACTCGGTGTGAGGAAGCAGAATTACCCAAGCTATGGATTCTGACTCCGACTGCATCAGAAACCTTATTGAATGGGTTTAATGCCGCCCCAGCTCAACAAAACTGGCCTCGAGGCATCTACTTTTTTGGGGAGTATTTGCGGACGGCGATTGTGGTTATCCACCAATTGCCAGAAACAGAAGAAACCTTGTGGTTGAGAATCTTGGGTAGGGGGAGGGTACAAGAACGCGCGATCGCTCAGTTGAGTGCATTATCAGTCGATCACCCAGTCCGCGCTGTTGCGTTAGAATTATTGTATCGGTTGCAATCTAACTTAGCGACAAATCAAGAACAACAATTAGAAGTAGAAGATCGGGAGTTGGTTATGGCGATCGCACCTTTGTTTCAACAGCAATTAGAAGCGGCAGAACAACGGGGGAGACAAGAAGGTATACAAGCAGGAAGGCAAGAAGGAAGGCAAGAAGGTATACAACAAGGCATTCAACAAGGAATTGAACGAGGTATTCAACAAGGAAGAGAAGAAGGACAGCGTTCGATTTTAGAAAATTTTCTGCGGGTACGGTTTGGTGAAGTTGGCGCACTTTTGGCTGTTTTTTTAGCACCAGTATCGGCTTTACCTGCTACCGAATTTACCTTGTTGTTGCTGCAATTATCCGCACTGACTGGTGACGAAGAAGGGATTGAGCAAGCTAGACGGTTGCTAGCAGAAAATGTTCTGAGAATGCGGTTTAGTCAATTAGATGAGCGCATCCCTGATCTGGCAACAAACTTACTCTCATTATCTTCGGAAGAGTTAGCGTTATTGTTGCAACAGTTGCCTCAATTATCTGATGATGAACTGTTGGATCGATTGCCCAACTCCACTCGCTAAAAATATCAAAGTAGAAAGTATCTGTGTCACGAGATTACCACATAGTCAGCAGGAAGCGGGCCAGTGTATTCTATCGAAATTGACTGGATGTGTTTAAATGCGCTCAGAGCCTTATCTATTTCCTCTCGCTCTGGTGAGTGAGCTAATATTTTACCTCGCCGCGCGTTCCATTCATCATCCGATTCTGGATCGGCAATTAGCACCCACTCACAAGGGTAGCGATCGCGTATTTCTGCAATGGTCAAAATTTCTCGGGTTGGTTTGTCAAAAGTGTCATTGTTCTTTTGAATCTGATGTTGTGAAAACTGGGGTGCTTCTACTTGGCTAATCTCTTCATTTAACAGCTGCCAAAGCCTGGGTTTTTCTTCCAGTTCTAAGGAAGCGATCGCATCCTTGATCGCTTCAAATGTAATTTGTAATTTTATAGTTTTTGGGTTCATAGTGTTTCTCAGGTTTCTGGTGTTAAACTATCGCTATTATGTTAGCGCGAAGCCTGCCCTAGCGGGCGGCTAGGCCACCCTTGCACCCAGAGACAGAAGTTATCGCAGAACATTAACTAAAACTGCTAATTTTTGAGCCAAACACAGAGGAGGTTGTTTCTTTGCGATCGCGCCAGCTTCACGCAAGCGCCAACAAGATCGGGGGCGATCGCTATCGCTTTACTGAGGTAGAATTGAGAACAGAAGGTAAAAGGAAAGCGCCATGTCAGACCAAGATATCGCTAATATCATAACCATCGAACCGGGTAAAAGAGGTGGCAAACCTTGTATTCGAGGCATGAGAATTACGGTTTATGACCTGCTGGAATATCTCGCTTCTGGGATGACTTATCAAGAAATCCTAGATGATTTTCCCTATCTCACCCAACAGGATATTTTGGCTTGCTTGAGTTTCGCAGCTAAACAAGATCAGTTTATGTTAGTTGTTGGAGCGTGAAAATACTTTACTATGCCTGCCAAAGATATCTACCACAATGCAGTTAAGAATGCCTTAGTTAAAGACGGTTGGAAAATTACCGCAGATCCCTACTTGCTCAAATATGAGGATGCTGAGTTATATGCCGATCTAGCGGCAGAAAAGCCGATAGCCGCCGAAAAAAAAGGACAAAAGATTGTTGTGGAAATAAAGATCTTTGTAGGGCGCTCGCTCATGTATGATTTTCACAGCGCACTCGGTCAATACATGGTCTACCGAAAGCTCATTCAACTCACCGCTCCCGAATACAAGCTCTATTTGGCAATTGATGATATCGTATACAAAGACTTTTTTCAACGTAAGTCCGTACAAGTCATTACTAATGAGAATCAGCTTCTTTTGATGGTAGTTGAAATGCACAGGGAGGAAATTCTGCAATGGATAAACTAGAATACTATCGCAGGACGAGCGAAACACTATTAACTGAATATTATGAAATGACGGTCAAAGGAGAGAAGGATCTCGATGACGCACAGACAGAGCATCACCTTGCTTTTGACGAAGAACGAGATCAATATCTGTGGTTTCGCTTTGGCTGGGATGGCAAGCAACGGATACGCCATATTACCATGTATCTTCAGATTAAAAATGGTAAAATTTGGGTTGAAGAAGACTTGACCGATCTGTGTGTAGTTGATGATTTACTCGCGGCAGACATTCCTAAGATCGATATTGTTTTAGGGTTTCATCATCCCAGCAAGCGAGGTTTCACAGAATTTGCTACAGCTTGATTATCAACAAAAATTTCTAGTAAGATCGAACGCGAAAAAGACAAGATATAGGGCGATCGCTCTTAGTCATTTTGAGGAATATCGCTCGTGAGTCTCCTGTTAGATGTCCGCCACTTGTACGTCATAGTTTATGCTGATTCGTTGAGTAATTTTTCCTTCAATTCCTGACATTCTTTGGCTAGCGGGATGCCTAGTTCTGTTGCAATGGAAAGGGCGCGATCGCACTCCCATACATCCGCTCAGGCGCGCCTGCATTTAGCATTTTGCTCAATCCCCATAAATATCCACATTACTAATAGCATAGACAGATTCATCAGCACTAGAAGAAGGAAGTGCTTGCAAATCAGCAATATTGCCGCATCGATTCAACCCTATCAGCTTCGCGAATAGCCAAAGGCTTAATTTGCTTGCGTTCTTCAAGCAGAGTTTCAGGAGATATTTCCAACGGGGGAAGTACTGACGGACTTGGCGCATTCTCATCGGGAAACATCTGATAAAAAGTAGTAGCCGCTGCTCGTTATACAATCGTTTGAATCTCAGAACCAACACAGCGTTGGGTTCTTTTAATCACCTCTTTTCTTGATTCGTGAGTATAGGGATCGCCACCATTTTTGAATCGAGCATCGAATCGAGCTAAGTGGAGATTAAAAATAGTATTGCGTGAGCCCCCATTGGGCAAATCTACTTTGTAGATGTAGTCAAAGCGTCCGGCGCGGGTAAGTTCCGGTGGCAACCATTCGATGGGGTTAACGCTAGCAATAACAATCGCATCGCTGGTACGTTCTTGCATCCAAGTGAGCAAAGTTCCAGCAAGTCTTTGACCCAAACCACCGTCGTCAAACCCCGCAAAACCCTTATCAAAATCATCAAAATAAATTACAACTCGATTGAGTCTATCAGTGAGTTTCAAAAGTTTTTTCAGCCAGGGTTCTGCTTGATTACCATAACCTCTAAAATTCCCCCAATCTACCAAAATGAGAGGAATTCCAACAATTTGATCGCAGACTTTAGCCGCGTGGGATTTCCCAGTACCAGGAGGGCCAACTAATAATACTCCTTTTGGTACTTTGAGTTTATAGGCTTTCGCCAGGGGACTTAATAATCGTTTGAATTTTTTAAACGCTGCCAGCATTCGATCCAACCCGCCTAAAGGAACTTGAGGTGCAGGTAAAAATTCGATATCATAGAGTCGATTGAAAAGTTGAACTTTGTAGTTAAAGAGCTTTTCTGCCAGTTCTTTGGCATTTTCGGGCGAATATCGCTGGTGAATCGCGCTGAGGGCATTGATGATATCTGAGATATAAAGACCGATACTGCTGTGCGCGATCGCTTCCAATTCCCCTATACTAAGGTGCGGCGGCAATCCCTCGGCAGCAACAGATTTGAGGGCGTCTATAATTTCGTGAATTTCCGGCAATTCCTGAGTAACTAAAGGAATCTGTGGTGCAAGTTCTGGCGTAATTTCTGCCCTAGCCCCCAAAAAAATGGCGATTTTTCTCGTTGTTCTGCTGTTTGTATAGAGATTAATTAGATTTGATTTAACCCATTCTGATAAAATTAAAAACTCCGCATCTTGATTTATGTTTGGTTTAATCCAAGGATAGATATTTTCTAGGATTAATACACCTGATCCTTGAGAATTGTTCCAGATAGGCAGGATATCAAAATAATCTTTGGCGACCTGTAGCGGTGATTTAGTTAGGGTAATTTGTGCTTGAATAAATTCTAAGATGCCAAGTTCGCTGAGTTTTAATTCTAGAATCTGATAGCCAAGATTCCAAAGATAGCAGGGGATAGGGATTGAGGAGCATATTTTCAAAATGTAAGTAAGGATGCGCGATCGCTCTTGGATAGGGGATTCGCAAGCAATCAGCGGTTGCGCTGCTTTAATCAGGGTTGCTATTTCTGAAATGTCAGAAGGATTCATGGCAATATTCTTGGGCTAACAATCTGATTTTATTGACTTTTTAAATTTCCTAGTAACTAAAATTATAAATTAGTGCGATTTTTAGATATTTTTGTATATAGGTGGCGAGCAAATTATATCAATTGATATCTTGGCTTTTGGGGTTATGATGAATTACTATCCTTTAAAATCTCTCGATTTATTGAATTGAAGCCAGGATTAATCGAGTCAGGCTATTAAAAGAATGTATGAGCAACAATCCGGGGATTTACCCAATTCTTTTACTACCCGATCAAAACACAACCTTGCCCGACCTCTCGCCCAAAATTTCTACGTCTGGGATGGGTGACGTGCGCTGTGGCGTATCGGAAAAAGAATTTTTAGGTTACTTAAATTATTACTTCAAAGACTGGGTTTATCCTCAGCAGCAGGTGATAGTACCAGGACAGGAACGACCTTTTGTAGTGGATTATTTG
>NZ_JBHFNP010000198.1:0-7382 GCF_041929235.1 Microseira sp. BLCC-F43 | reverse complement strand
CTTTACTCCATCAAGCGCAGCATCAGATTATGTCGAAAACCTGGGATTGTTGGGAAAAATGGCAACCACTGCCGCCCTTTTTGAACCGTTTCGCAATCCTGTTACGGTCAGCGAGGTGCGTAGTTGCTTGAGTAAATTGTTGGACGTAACAGCAGAATTGGAGCGCAGAGCAAGGCGTGAAAATATTCGGTGTGAGGAAGCAGAATTACCAAAGCTATGGATTCTGACTCCAACAGCATCAGAAACCTTATTAAATGGGTTTAATGCTGTCCCAGATCAACAGAACTGGCCTCGAGGCATCTACTTTCTTGGGGAGTATTTGCGGACGGCAGTTGTGGTTATCCATCAATTGCCAGAAACAGAAGAAACCTTGTGGTTGAGAATCTTGGGTAGAGGGAGGGTGCAGGAACGCGCGATCGCTCAGTTAAGTGCCTTATCAGTCGATCACCCAGTCCGCGCTATTGCGTTAGAATTATTATATCGGTTGCAATCTAACTTAGCGACAAATCAAGAACAACAATTGGAAGCAGAAGATCGGGAGTTGGTTATGGCGATCGCACCTTTGTTTCAACAACAACTAGAAGCGGCAGAACAACGAGGAGTACAACAAGGTATTGAACGAGGTATTCAACAAGGCATTCAACAAGGTATTGAACGAGGCATTCAACGAGGAAGAGAAGAAGGACAGCGCTCGATTTTAGAAAACTTTCTGCGGGTACGGTTTGGTGAATTAGACGCACTGTTGGCGGTTTTTCTAGCCCCAGTATCGGCTTTACCTGCTAATGAATTTACTCTGTTATTGCTCCAATTCTCCGCACTGACTGGTGACGAAGAAGGGATTGAGCAAGCTAGACGGTTGCTAGCAGAAAATGTTCTGAGAATGCGGTTTAGTCAATTAGATGAGCGCATCCCCGCTCTGGTGACAAATTTACTCTCATTATCTCCGGAAGAGTTAGCGTTATTGTGGCAACAGTTGCCTCAATTATCCGATGATGAACTGTTAGCTAGACTGTCCAATTAGACTGGTTAAAAAGGCTTGTAGGTATGGCGATCGCACCTTTGTTTCAACAGCAATTAGAAGCGGCAGAACAACGGGGGAGACAAGAAGGTAGACAAGCTGGAAGGCAAGAAGGTATACAAGAAGGGATTGAACGAGGGATTCAACAAGGAACAGAGGAGGTTGTTTCTTTGCGATCGCGCAAGCGCCAACAAGATCGGGGGCGATCGCTATCCTTTTACTGGGCTAGAATTGAGAACAGAAGGTAAAAGGAGAGCGCCATGTCAGACCAAGATATCGCTAATATCATTACCATAGAACCTGGTAAGCGAGGTGGCAACCCTTGTATTCGAGGCATGAGAATTACGGTTTATGAAGTGCTGGAATATCCTGCTTCTGGGATGACTTATCAAGAAATCCTAGATGATTTTCCCTATCTGACCCAACAGGATATTTTGGCTTGCTTGAGTTTCGCGGCTAAACGGGAGCAGTTTATGTTAATTGTTCAGTCATGAAACTACTTTTGTTTGACCAAAATCTCTCTCCTCGTCTTGTCGATCGCCTTGCAGATATCTACCCTGGTTCAGTTCATGTCGATGCGATTGGATTACCTACCGCACCCGATCGCGAGGTTTGGGAGTTTGCTCGTCAGTATGACTATATTATCGTTACCAAAGATGCGGATTTTAGCGAATTGAGTCTATTGTTGGGATTTCCCCCCAAAGTAATTTGGATACGACGTGGAAATTGTAAGGGCACGGGATATCGAGATGATGCTAAGAGAGAATTATGCTGCGATCGCGTCTGGATACCAAGTTAGAAATGCCATCGCCTCAGCAATTGTTACATTGCTTGCACGATGGCTAAATGCTGCTGATTGCACTCAAGTGCTTTGTCATAGTTTCCCAAGGTACAGTAAACCTTGCCTAGATTAAGTAAAATCTGCTCCTCCTCCCGGAGATTTCCCATTTCCCGTGTAATGGCTAAATGCTGCTGAAAGTACTCAATTGCTTTGTCCCAATTCTCTAAGGATTTATGAGCAAGTCCCAGATTTCCCAGTGCGTTTCCCTCACCCTTGCGGTTGCCAAGTGCCTGAAAAATGGTTAAACTCTGCTGGTGATATTCAATAGCTTGGGAATCATCTCCTAACGAAAGGTAAGTCAGTCCAAGATATGCCAGTAGGTTTCCCTCCCCCAGGCGATCGCTTCTTGCGCGAAAAATAGCTAAACTCTGCTGGAAATAGTTGATGGCTTGCAGATAATCTCCTTGCCAAAAGTAAATCAATCCTAGATATCCCAGAGCTTCTCCCTCACCTCCGCGATCGCCAATTTCCTTTGCAATAATTAAACTCTCCTGGAGATAGTCAATGGCTTGCGAATACTCTCCTTCCCAACCGTAAGTAAGTCCCAAACTTCCCAAAGCGATTCTCTCACCCCACTCATTTCCGATTAACCTTGCAATACTTAAACTCTGCTTGTAATAGTTAATGGCTTGCGAATAATTTCCTTGCGAACTGTAAGCATTTCCAAGATTTAGCAATGCTGTTCCCTCATTCTTGCGGTTGCCGATTTCCCGAAAAATGTTTAAACTCTTATGGTAATAGTCAATAGCTTGGTAATACTCTCCTAGCCCCTGGTAATCAGTTCCCAGATTTAGTAGTGCGCTTCCTTCACCATCGAGATCGCTTCTTTTTCCTGCAATTATTAACTGTTGCTGGTTATAGTCGATAGCTTGAGGATAATTCCCTAGCATATAGTCAGCATTTCCAAGCATTCCTCGAAAACCCTTCTCAATGCTTGGTTTGTTCAAAATTTGGCTCCACAGCTCAATCACTTCCCTATAGTGACCCCAAAGAAATAAGCTGTCGTCCAATTTGTCATTAGTAGGCGTATTGAGGCGTATAGATATAATTTTTCTTCCTCTTTCCCAATCTTTCACTTGACAAAGATGGTGAACCGCCTGCAAATAACCCTTCACCTTCTCCAAATTAGTATCATCTGGCTTTGCTTTGTAATCCGTAAGCCACTGTACAACTGCTCTGTACTGAAGCCGCTGCTCGCGAGTTGGAAAATCGGCACGGAGATTATTAGGATTGATACCTAACTGTTCCAAAACCAACTCACCAGATGGTGTCAGGTTATTTGTCAAGGTCAATTTCTCCAATTTGTTCAGGTTTCTGGTAGCATTAATCGGTGAGCGATCGCCACACTGCGAATCAAGTTATGTTGTCCCACCAGCCGATTATCTTCATCGTCAATTCCTCCATCTTCAACTAAATACCGTTCGCGCAGAGTTTGCATTGCATCCTGTTGCTGCTTTTCACTGTAACCCTCATCTTCTAAATTAATCAGCCACCACTTTTCTTTGACTTCGCAGCGATATATTGAGGCAGTGCAAAGCAACATATAGGCATCATAAACATCATTTTTTAACCGTTCAAATGTCTGCTCAATTCGTTCTTTTACTTTCCTTCGCAAGACTTTCGTGTACGATGCTAACTGCCACCTATCCTCATCTCCTTTAACTATTCCTTGGTTGCGAGCCTCGTCAATAGCCTCTTTTACTTCTTCAATGTAACGACTATTATCTTTCCAGTAAGCCCTGACTTTACCACCATAAGAACCTTTAATTTCTCCGGCGATTGTCCGCAAGGCTAAAGGATGCCCGTCATAAACTTCCCCAATTACTCGCAGCGGACTATTTGGTAATTCCAAATCGCCATCTAGTTCAGCTTTTTGAAATAACGCTACCTGTTCGGGGATTTCTAATCCTTTCAAAAGTTGGCAATGCCAGATATTTTTGTAGCGATCGCATTCTGTCTCAAACCTAGTTGGCAAATCCTGAGATGTAAGAATCAATCGACTTTGGCAATCTGATTCTGCCAAAAAACTGACAAAAAATTTACCCCACCACTCATCGGCAAAATCACCCCAACCATCCTCTTCATTCCCTGTCAATAGGTACTCAAGAGAATCCATCATGATTAAATAGCGATTTTTCCGCAAGCATTTGACTAACCGCCGTAACAGTTGCTCTGGCTTTCGCTCTTCCTTTGGGACATTTTCCCCCCACTTCTCCAGCCATTGCAGCGCGACACTGGCAAAATCAGAAACTTTATTATTATCTTCAAAATTATCCCTGTGTTCTCTCCAAGAACCTCGCAACTCCTGTACTAGCCGTTCAGCCAAAGCAGTTTTACCGATACCTGTAATCCCAACCAATAGCAAGACACGACAGGAAGATTGTATGCTAGCGCTCAACGTTTGAATCAGAGTTTCTCGCCCAACCCACGCATCATCATAGACGCTAAAGTCCATATATGTTGCCGTTAGCTGGGTTGGGGTATTATCAACAATCTCTTCCCAATTTTCTATGCCAACCGCTTGACAAATAGCTTTAAAGTTTTCCTGACGAATCGCCTGCTTTTGCCAAAATCGTTGCAGGGTTGAACGTGAAACACTTCCGTTGGGAGTAGCTTGCAATAGTTTGTTAGCAGTATCAATCCAAATAGGCGAGTCTTTATTCCATCCTTTCTTTTTCCTAGCTTGATCAATAATTTCTAGCCCGGATTTAGATGCGGGAAGAGAATTTGCCATACATACCACGATTTGGCAGTTTACTAGCTTCAATTTTGACTCAGTTTTTCCAGCACTGCCACAAGTGAGGCGAAAGTCAGGCTGTGCAACCTATTCAGCTAAGCCATTCTAAAAGAGTGGAAGCCAGAGTTAGCGCTAACAAGCTTCTCCTTAAATCAATCCAGAAACAGGAGAAACATCATGGAAGGTCAAACCAATCCGATTATCTGCAAGGGCGAACCAGCGATCGCTGTACCGACCAATATTCCACCAAATATACCGCCACAGTACTGGGGTATCGAAACCGGATTCATTTTAGCGATCGCAATCCTAATCCGCTCAGTTGCCTTACTGATTGAGGTGCTAACCCCGCTGATGTTACGACAAAAGTCTGGTTCTTATAGGAAGTAGTACCCGTAAGCTTGCAAGGAATGCCGCATCTCCTACTTGTGGGGGTGTGGCTTTTTGATGGCGAATGACAGCGCGATGCCAACGGATGCACTTCGCACCCCGATACCTGTGCGCTCTGCACATCACTGTAACTGGGAAAGCGCACATCAGGAGTGCAAATGTGCGATCGCTTTTCATCCTATTGAGGCATGGGCAGAAATTGAATCAACTCGCAAGAGCGATCGCTCTGGCTCAGTCATCAGCTAAAAACCTCAAACAATAGAGAAAACAGACACCCATTCAATCCCCATAAATATCCACATTACTAATAGCAAAAACAGATTCATCAGCACTAGAAGAAGGAAGCGCTTGCAAATCAGCTTTATTTCGCATCGATTCAACCCTATCAGCTTCGCGAATAGCCAAAGGCTTAATTTGCTTGCGTTCTTCAAGCAGAGTTTCAGCAGATATTTCCAACGGTAGAAGTACTGAAGGAATTGGCGCATTCTCATCGGTAAACATCTGATAAAAAGTAGTAGCCGCTGCTCGTTCTACAATCGTTTGAATCTCAGATCCAACACAGCGTTGGGTTCTTTTAATCACCTCTTTTCTTGACTCGTGAGTATAGGGATCGCCACCATTTTTGAATCGAGCATCAAATCGAGCTAAGTGGAGATTAAAAATAGTATTGCGTTCGCCGTGATTGGGCAAATCTACTTTGTAGATGTAGTCAAAGCGTCCGGCGCGGGTGAGTTCTGGTGGCAACCATTCCATGCGGTTAACGCTAGCAATAACAATCGCGTCGCTGGTACGTTCTTGCATCCAAGTCAGCAAAGTTCCAGCAAGTCTTTGACCCAAACCACCGTCGTCAAATCCTGCAAAAGCCTTATCAAAATCATCAAAATAAATTACAACTCGATTGAGTCTATCAGTGAGTTTCAAAAGTTTTTTCAGCCTGGGTTCGGCTTCATTACCATAACCTCTAAAATTCCCCCAATCTACCAAAATTAGAGGAACTCCAACAATTTGAGCGCAGACTTTAGCCGCGTGGGATTTCCCAGTACCAGGAGGGCCAACTAATAATACTCCTTTTGGTACTTTGAGTTTATAGGCTTTTGCCAGGGGACTTAATAATCGTTTGAATTTTTTAAATGCTGCCAGCATTCGATCCAATCCGCCTAAAGGAACTTGAGGTGCAGGTAAAAATTCAATATCATAGAGTCGATTGAAAAGTTGGACTTTGTAGTTAAATAGCTTTTCTGCCAGTTCTTTGGCATTTTCGGGCGAATAGCGGTGGTGAATGGCGCTGAGGGCATTGATGATATCTGAGATATAAAGACCGATACTGCTGTGCGCGATCGCTTCCAATTCCCCTATACTAAGATGCGGCGGCAATCCCTCGGCAGCAACAGATTTGAGAGCGTCTAAAATTTCGTGAATTTCCGGTAATTCCTGAGTAACTAAAGGAATTTGTGGTGCAAGTTCTGGCGTAATTTCTGCTCTAGCACCCAAAAGGATGGCTATTTTTGTCGTTGTTCTGCTGTTTGTATAGAGATTAATTAAATTTGATTTAACCCATTCTGATAAAATTAAAAAATCCGCATCTTGAGTCATGTTAGCTTTAATCCAAGGATAGATATTTTCTAGGATTAATACACCTGACCCTTGGTAATTGTTCCAGATGGGCAGGATATCAAAATAATCTTTGGCGACCTGTAGCTGCGATTTAGTTAGGGGGATTTGTGATTGAATAAATTCTAAGCTGCCAAATTCGCTGAGTTTTAATTGTAAAATCTGATTTGAGCCAAGATTCCAAAGATAGCAGGGGAGAGGGATTGACATGCATATTTTCAAAATGTAAGTAAGGATGCGCTCACGCTCTTGGATAGGGGATTCGCAAGCAATCAGCGGTTGCCCTGCTTTAATCAGAGTTGCTATTTCTGAAATGTCAGAAGGATTCATGGCAATATTCCTGGGCTAACAATCTGATTTTATTGATTTTTGAAATTGGTCAATAGTAACGAAAGTTATAAGTTAGTGCTATTTTTATATCTTTTTGTATATAGGTAACCAGCAAATTATATCAATTGATATCTTGGCTTTTGGGTATCAGATGAATTACTTTAATTTAAAATCTTTCGATTTCTTGAATTAAAGCCGGAATTAATCGAGTCAGACTGTTAAAACAATGTATGAGCAACAATCCGGGGATTTACCCGATTCTTTTACTACCCACTCAAAACATGAGCTTGCCCGACCTCTCGCCCAAAATTTCTACTTCTGGGATGGGTGACGTGCGCTGTGGCGTATCGGAAAAAGAATTTTTAGGTTACTTAAATTATTACTTCAAAGACTGGGTTTATCCTCAGCAGCAGGTGATAGTACCAGGACAGGAACGACCTTTTGTAGTGGATTATTTG
>NZ_JBHFNP010000197.1:0-58331 GCF_041929235.1 Microseira sp. BLCC-F43 | reverse complement strand
TTTTAGATTTGGGATGCCTGGATTTGAGATTTGAGCTTTTAGATTTGGGATGCCTGGATTTGAGATTTGAGCTTTTAGATTTGGGATGCCTGGATTTGAGATTTGAGCTTTTAGATTTGGGATGCCTGGTTTTGAGATTTTAGTTTTGAGTTTGGGGTGGCGTGGATTGGTGATTTGTGATTGGAGCTTTTAGATTTGGGATGCCAGTATTTCAGATTTGAGCTTTTAGATTTGGGATGCCAGAATTTCAGATTTTAGCTTTTAGATTTGGGATGCCTGGATTTGAGATTTTAGCTTTTAGATTTGGGATGCCTGGATTTGAGATTTGAGCTTTTAGATTTGGGATGCCTGGATTTCCGATTTGAGATTTGAGCTTTTAGATTTGGGATGCCTGGATTTGAGATTTGAGCTTTTAGATTTGGGATGCCTGGATTTGAGATTTTAGCTTTGAGCTTTTAGATTTGGGATGCCTGGATTTCAGATTTTAGCTTTTAGATTTGGGATGCCTGGATTTCAGATTGAGGACACTATTGCTTTTTCTGCCTCTGCCTCCTCGATTAAACCATGAGAGATTGGTTTCGTTTCTTCATCTAATACTTTTACCACCCGATTATAAATATCCTGCGCTTCTTGGGGAGAATTGCCGATACTGGTTAATCCCAGTTTGCCAAATTCCGATAAGCAACCCATGAGGTGAAAAACCGTACCCGTTTCGGTACTCGTATCAAAATGCAACCGCTGTTCTGCAATAATATCCATCAAATCGTTTGGCAGCAATCCTTTGTAGCGGTCTTTTTGCAAATTATCCGTCGCAATGTAATATTTTTGACAACCGTGTTGGCTATAAAATAACCCGGTAGAAAGGTCGTAACGACCGTTAGTTAAAAATTTCAAAGTCATTAACGGGTGGGTAGTGCCGCCTTTACGCAGGTTAATTTCAATTGCTTGAATATCCCATTGAGGAACGCCTGGGATATCTGGTTGACGGACGGCGATAAAATCTACACCAAAGCGTTCTAATGCGCCTTTTTGGGCTAAATTTTGTCCAATCTTCAATCCCAATTGCTGCAAAGTGAGGCGATAAGATTCATCGGCGGGAAACCGACAACCGAGGTAAATTTGACCGCTGGGTCCGCCTAAAATTTGATCGTGGGTGGAGAGGATTTCCACTTCTCCAGTGGGGGTAATTCTACCTTGGACGCTGGGCGATCGCTTATCTCCTTCAATAAACGCTTCGACGATTGCCCCTAATTCCGGGATGCGACTGGAAAAATTATCCCAAGTTTCGCCTTTCGCTTCAAACTTTAAATCGGCAAAGCTTTTGTGAATCGCTGCGACTCGTTCCTTGTCAGATGCACTACCAGGGGCTTTATCTTGAATTGGTCTTAAATCCAGCAGTGCGTTGCCTTCCCCAGAAAATCCTTCATTTAGTTTTACCACCAAGCGCTGCAATGTGGGTTGCCGTTCCCACAATCGTGCAGCTGCTGCGGCTAAATCTTGAGTATTCTTAAGCAATTCGCTGCCATCGGGATAGGGAACCCCACATTCTCCGAAAATTTGCCGAGACCCGCTTTTTGTTCCCCAATAAAGCAGATCTGGGTCTAAAGCTAATAAAGGTATATCCAGTCGAACGGACAACTCCCGTTCTAAAGACGTAGAGTTATAACAAATCATATAGGTTTTATCCGTCCGCAAGCTGGCGCGAATGCGCTCCATTAGGCGCGGGCGTTGTAAAATTTTTTGGGTAAGTGCCGTAGCGGAAGCATCGTAGGTGGAGAATAGCACCAAGCGATCGCGCGCGTGGGAAAATGGAATCCTGGGGAGCAATTGCAGGTAATAATCGATGGCAATCTGCGATAGCGGCTGGGAAGTCACGTAAATCACCCGCGTTCGGGGATTTTGCAGCCGAATTAGCGAAAAAAGCAGCCGTTCTTCATAGTGGAGGAATCCCTGAACCTTTTGCAGTTCCCGCTGGTCGAGACTCAAAGAAGGAATGACGAGGATATCGTAATCGCTATTATCCAACACATCGATCGCCTGCCAACGATCGCGCAACTGGGACTGTAGCAAGCGAAACTGTGCTGCCAGTTCAATTGAGGAAAGATCGAATAGTTCCATAACCCCTGTCCCATCGCCAACCCAACCGCAGTAATCTCATTTTGGAACGAAAGAGCCAGGTATGTATAGAAGAGAAACAAAATTATAACTTACCCATTCCCTAGAAGTTATAACTCAAAACCTTGATCGTCGAACCGCTATCGGGCAAATCCCTCTTACTCAGCGCCATTGTATCGGTATCCATGTTGCGAATCGGCATTCCATCCATGAGTTTGAGGAATTCATCTAGGGCGACGATATCGCAGGTATCTGCTGCTGCTTGGGTGCGGTAGTGGGTGGGAATGACTATTTTAGGATTGAGAGTAGCGATCGCCGCCTTTGCCTCAGTAGGATTATAAGCTTTCGCCCCGCCTCCGGTCGGTACAAACAGCACATCGGGACGCCCCATGAGGATTTTTTGTTCTACAGTAATCGGTGCCGCCGCACCCCCTAAATGCAGAATATTAATCCCTGCGTGGTTCCAGCGCCAAGCAATATTAATCCCAAAACGCCGTCCGCCAAAGCGATCGTGATCGGTGCGAATTCCTTGGAATTGCGTCCCCTGTACGTTGTATACACCCGGTTCAAATAACAGTTTAGGATCGCCCGGTAGCTGATCTACCGCCCCTTCATCAAGTAACTGACTGCTGATCAGCACTAACTCGGTTTCTATTTTCGGGGCGCGATACCCTGCGGTACAACCGATAGGGCGAAACGGATTTACGAGGATGCGCTTACCACCACCCGAAAACAAAAAGCAGGTGTGACCTAACCACTGAATTGAAAGCGTATCGTTCGTTTGCGCTTGAATTGCCTCAAATCCAGACAGCCAAGCCGTTCCAAAAGCCGTTACCAATCCAGCGCCAGCATAGCGCATCAACTGTCGTCGTTTCATCATTCCTTCAAGATATCGACTCATGCGTTCGCGCAGCGTGCCGGAGGCATATCGCGGACAAGCGGGTTGGTTTAAATAAACTGTTAGCGATCGCCTGCATCCTTGGTGAAACCCGCCCCTACCTATTAGACCGCGATCGCATCTTTTGTGGGGTAGGCATTCTGCTTGCCCAAGAGGTTTGTTGTTTGTCGAGGTCTATTAGACCCATACCACATCTATTGTGGGGTAAGCATTCTGCCTGCCCAAGAAGTTTGTTTGTTGCAGCAGTCTATTATCAATTACCAATTACCAATTACCCATTACCCATTAGCGATGAGAGAAAATTTCGCAGCAACTGCTTTCCAGAAGTCGTGAGAATACTTTCTGGGTGAAATTGGACGCCCTGAATATGGGGATAGTTCCGGTGTCGTACCCCCATAATTGTTCCATCTTCAACCCAAGCGGTAATTTCCAACACTTCCGGGCAGGTTTCCCGGTCAATGACCAAACTATGATACCGCGTTGCCACAAACGGATTTTCCAAATCTTGGAACACTCCCACGCCCGTATGGTAGACCTGAGAAGTTTTGCCGTGCATTAACTCAAGAGCCGAAACAATATTACCGCCAAACACTTCACCGATTCCTTGATGCCCCAAGCATACGCCCATAATCGGTAAATCAGGCCCCATTTCTGCGATTAATTCTAAAGAAATCCCCGCATCTTCCGGGCGTCCCGGTCCTGGAGAAATCACGATGCCATCCGGCTTTAATTCTTTGATTTGCTCCACAGAAATTTCATCATTCCGATACACTTTTATCTCAGATGCTACCGCAAACTCTGCTGCTAGTTCGCCGAGATACTGAACTAAGTTGTAGGTGAAACTATCGTAATTATCGATAACTAAAATCAACCTTCAAACTCCTTAGCTATGCCAGGTTCTATTTTTAATCCAAAATGCCACTTTTGTCAATTTCTAATTTTGAATTAATTTTTGATTTTTAATTTTGAATGCTCTATCGTTCTGCTAATTAATAGCTGACAGATAAATCATGCTAAACAGCGGCGGCAGTATTAGCAACCCAGCCACTAAAACCGATGCCATTGCCGAAATTAAAACTGCACCTGCCGCACAGTCCTTGGCAATTTTAGCCAGTTCGTGGTACGTTTGCTTCACGGTCAAATCGACAACCGACTCAATCGCGGTATTGAGTAACTCCATCACCAAAACCAGGCCGCACGTGAGGCCAATCACCGCAACTTCTACCGATTTTAAGTGTAAAAAGACGCTCAGGCTAATTGCCAGAGCGCCGATAAATACGTGGATGCGAAAATTGCGTTGAGTTTGAAAAGTGTAGCTAAGTCCAGCCCAGGCATATTTAAAACTAACTGCTAAATTTGATGCTACCCGCCACGCCATCTGGCGTTTTGGGGATAAGACTGGTTCGGTTGGGTTTTTCACCCCAGAGGAAAGTACCTCAGACGGGGGGGACGAACCATTCGATGCTATTTCGTAGGTTTGGGGGTTGGAGGTTTTGGGGGAATTGAGCGGTTCATTAACTTTCATGTGCAGCCACGAACTTAAACAGGTGTGATTTGATCGAGCAAGGTGCGATCGCCTATAGACTCAAGCAAAGTTGCTTGCATCGAGAGCATTTCAGTCAAGCTATCCTCATCTGGATGATCCCAACCCAACAGGTGAAGCAAACCATGTGCCGCTAACCAAGCTAACTCAGTTTTTAGCGAATGTCCTTGCTGCTGAGCTTGCCTAGCAGCAGTTTCCACCGAGATGACGAGATCTCCGAGATATAAAGGTACGTGCAGCAGCATTTCCTCTGACTGAGGTATATCTGCTTCTAAAGCCGCAAAAGCCAGGACGTCAGTCGGCTGATTTTTGTTTCGGTACTGGGCGTTTAGTTCCTGAATTTCAGCATCGTCGGTGAGACGCAGGCCCAGTTCATAGGCATCGGCGGGTGGAAGCGAGGTTTGGAGAATTTCTAGCCACTTCTCGCACCATTCCTGCCAAGTTTCGACCGAAATGACACTTTCGTGGTATAATTCCCCAAAAATATCCTGTATGCTTACTTCTACTTCCACACCTACTCCTCTCTATTCCGGATCTAATGGCATTTGTTAACGAGTCAGGTAAGAAAGACCGATCAGAACGGCTAAAAGACCGATAGTTGTCAGGGCGAAGTGTTTCAGCGATACTCCTCGCTTGCGTACCATATTACGCATGGCGAGTTTGACGTAACTCGGTTGAGCTTGGGGGGTAGCTAATGGTGTTTCGGTTGCCGTTTCGGCAGGGTTTGAGGGCGAAGCAGAGTTCATAGAACGGTGATGCTGAGTCAGGTGAATTCTATCAGGTTTGAGGCTGTTTCCTGACATTGTAACAATAAATTAACAAACATTTGAGAAACCCGGTTTTTGCGAAAAACCGGGTTTCTGCATCCCAGATGACTAGATTACACCGCGCCGCTTTCGACGAGTTGATTTTCTTGTCGCAGATAGGCTTGAATAAACGGGTCAAGCTCGCCGTTCATCACATCTGTAATGGCACTGGTTTCCACCTCGGTACGCAGGTCTTTTACCATCTGATAGGGATGGAAAACATAGTTGCGAATTTGGTTGCCCCAAGCGGCCTCAACCATATCGCCTCGAATTTGGGCAATTTCTTGAGCGCGTTGTTCTTGGGCGATAATCAGCAACTTAGCTTTAAGACGAGCAAGAGCTTTTTCCTTGTTTTGCTGTTGAGAGCGCTCTTCGGTACAGCGCACGGCGATGCCGGTAGGAACGTGTTCAACTCGCACGCCGGTTTCAACTTTGTTGACATTTTGCCCGCCTTTCCCGCCGGAACGGAACGTATCAATTTTCAAATCCTTGTCTGGAATTTCCAATTCAACTGATTGTGCCAAAATCGGCATGACTTCCACCCCGGCGAAGCTAGTTTGCCGCTTACCGTTGGCGTTGAAAGGCGAAATTCGCACCAGGCGATGAGTGCCTTTCTCAGATTTAAGGTAACCATAGGCATAGCGCCCGGTAATTTCCAGGGTGGCAGATTTTAGCCCCGCTTCATCGCCTGCTGAAATTTCCGACAAATGCACTTGATAGCCGCGATCTTCTGCCCAGCGGGTATACATCCGCAACAGCATTTCGGCCCAATCTTGGGCGTCTGTACCGCCAGCACCGGCATTGATTGTCAGTACTGCTCCTTCTGCATCATAGGGGCCAGAGAGCATTTGCTCCAATTCCCAGCGGTCGAGTTCGCGACTCAGTTGGGTGACATTGGTTTCGGCTTCTTGCAGCAGTCCTGGGTCGGATTCTAATTCCAGCAGTTCCAGAATCGCCTTGGTGTCTTCTAAGCTAGTTTTCCACTGGTGGTATTGCTGGATGTGGGATTTAAGGTCGTTGAGTTCTTGCAGGGTTGTTTGGGCAGCAGTTTGGTTGTCCCAAAAATTCGGTTGCGCCGCCAGCTGTTCCAGGTCTTGAATTTTGGCGGAAAGAGCGGGAATGTCAAAGATAGTCCTGGGTTTTACCCAGGCGATGAGACAGCGTTTCGACTTCGCGTTTAATATCTTGAACTTCTAGCATGGTTGGATTGCGCTGGAAAAAAGCTTGCACATGTTTATCTTAGCCAGGACCTCTGCAAAGAAACCGGGTTTCTTGGCGTACGCCCTGGCGTAAGTCCTATTAACGGCTGTTTTGCCCCAAAAGATGAGGGTGGGCATCTGCCCACCCTCATCTTTTAGAAGAGAGAACCCTTGGAACAAAGGTTAATCGCGGCTATTAATCGCAATCAACAAGCGCAGGATAAAGACAAACAAGTTGATGTAAGTCAGGTACATCGACAGCGCTGCTGGCAGGTATTGGTCGTTGCGGTAGGTGCGGGGCAAAATGTAGAAATCCACCACGGCACATCCGGCAAATAGAAATACCCCAATGCCTGAAATGGCGATTTCCAGCCAGGTGGGGGTGTAGACGCCAAACAGGGCAAACAGGAATTGACCCAAAATCACGACCAGCAAGGCAATTATGCCGATGCCAATCGTTTTAGTTAAGGCCATCCCGTCTTCTTCAGACAGATTCGAGCCAATTTGCCTTGCGGCAATAAAGGTGACGCCACAACCAAGAGCGGCAAAGGCAATGCCTTGAATGCCAACGCCTTTTGTGCCTAGTGCAACGTACACGAGTCCGCTGAGGGTATAGCCGGACAGCAAGCTATAGGTCGCTAGCAGGGGCAGGGCGACTTTGTTGTTGCCTTTTTCGGCAACATTTTGGGCGATGAAGAAAAGAATTAACTCCGCAATAACGGCGGCGATCAAAGTTGGGAAAAATAATCCTGGATATGAACGGATAACGCCAAGACCACCATAGACGCCAGCGGCGGTTAAAACCAAGCCGCCGCCGACATAGGGGAGAGCGTTGGCAATTACATTAGGGCCAACAAGCGCATGGCTTCTGGCAGAGCGAATCGCTTCGCGAAAGTTGCTGGTACTACTCACGGGACTGCCTCCCTTGTTGGTGCGTGACTCTTTTGGTTTTATTCTGACTCAAATTCTCAGATCTCTGCACCCATAATCAAACGGCCAGTCTGGATGTGCGTATTTATCCCGAATAGGCGTGAAACCTTTGTACCGAATTCCGTAGAAACGCAATGGTGGGTTTCTGGCTGTCATAAAGAAAATGGGTTCAGGTGAAAAACAACGCCCCAATTCCCACTCCAGGGAAAGCTGCGATGGAGGCGTCTATAACGAGATGGGTTTTCCCGAATCAGGATTTTTATGATGGCAACTCAGTCTGCTGTTTACTCGTATCCCATGTTTGCACGCGAGATCTCATCCCCTCTGAAGGATTTGGGCGACTGTAGAGAGCGCCAGCACTCGCGTCGCTCCCTAGAAGCGATTAAGTCCCGTCACAACGGTATGGCACGCCAAAAAGCAGCAGGGACTGATTTGCCAGTTGCTCCTGTGATGGCTCAGATCAAAGTCTTGCCGAAGGCTGTGAGTACCGCAACGGAAACCTCGGCAACTCCCAACACCGCATCTGATCAGGGCGAGTGGGATACCAAAGGGATGGAACTGTTGATGGCTTACCATCAAAATCCCTCTGTTTCGCTGCGGAATCAACTGGTCAAGATGCACGCTGGTTTGGTTCGCAAGGTGGCGCATCGCATCCGATATCAATGTACCGAACCTTATGAGGATTTGGAACAAATTGGTTTTATCGGTTTGATTCGCGCCATTGAGCGGTTCAATCCCACTCAAGGCTGTGCCTTTAGTTCGTTTGCCATACCTTACATTCGCGGCGAGATGCTGCATTTTCTGCGCGATAAGAGTTCTATGGTAAAGATACCCCGCCGCTGGCAAGAACTTCACATCGAAGGAGAAAAGGTAGAAAAGAAACTGACGGCGAAGCTGGGACGCACGCCAAAGGATGCCGAAATTGCCCAAGCGCTGGGAGTTTCGCTGCAAGAGTGGCGCGATAGCAAGTTGGCTGCTCAAAACCGCCAACCTCTGAGTTTGGATGCTACGGTGGCTCGCCAACTAGATTATCCGGTTAGTTTGGGAGAAACTTTGCCCGATACTCGCTATCAAGCTTTTCAACATTTGGAAGAAGACCGGCAGCAATTGCAAGATGCTTTGAGTCAGTTAGAAACAAAAACCAGAGCGGCAATTGAGTGTGTATTTCTGCGCGAACTACCCCGCAAAGAAGCTGCTAAGCAGATTGGGGTTAGTCCAATGACTGTGACGCGACACCTGCAAAAAGGAGTCGATCAGTTGGTGAGTATGTTGCAAGCTCAAACGGCAGGTTTGGCTGGTTAGGGAGCGGTGGTCGGTTAATCGTCATGAGTTTTTTGCTCAAATCCCATGAAAACCGGGCGTCACCCTCCTTTTTTTCTACTTTTTTTGATTTTTTGTTTCGAGCAATACCTGGTATTCTATGCTTAAGCAACATAGGCGTTTTGTTGGGTTTTCAAGTAATAACGCAAGTTGCTAGTTATTCAAATTGGTAATTGGTAATTGGTAATTGGTAATTGGATGCTTGACTGAGTCTACTCTTGACAATTACCCATTACCCCAGTCAGCCAAGCGGTTTCTGCGGTCAGAAACCGGGTTTCAGAGGAGATTTCTCGCTGTCAAACCAGGATTTTTGCGAGAAACCGGGTTTCAATGCCTTGGGATGTAATATCATGTCCGCTGGCATCGGCATCCCACGGGGGGGCGAGTTTATCAAAACAATTCGCTTAAAATCAAACGTTTTGGGTAAAACCCGCCCCTACAACGCTATTAACCATACCGGATGGCGAAGACAGCGCCTACTACGAACAAAGCGATCGCTTCACACTAGCATTCGTCTATCCGTCTTATATAAACTTAGATCTCTTTGCTGCCAAATTTGAAATATTTCCTGTCTGCCGTCGGAGAAAGTTGCTGCATCTATTTTGTAAACTCTCCGCCGAATGCGTTTTAGCTTTAATCCTAGCAAGCTTAAAATAATGCTGAGAATTTTTATCGAGCTAATTTCCTCTTTCCCTTTTTCATAATCCCTCCCGATCTCCAGCGCTCTTTTGATATGATTGCTGCAATTTATTGCAGTGGTTTTTAGTTTAAATAAATCTGAATCTCTTTCTTGGAATTCGCGTTCTATATCGAGAAAATCCGGAATATTTAACGCTTTTAATGCCTCAATTTTTAACGTGTAAGTTTTCAAATCCGGCAGGAATACCTTACCTTCGCCTATTTTTAAATAGTGGATCCATTCCTGGAAATCTTTGAGCCGAAAATAGTGGCTATCTCCTGTTAAATAATAATGCATTAATAGTTGAAAATAATAACCCCTATCATCCCGCAATTTCAGTTCTGGAGTAACTTCTATCCCATACCGCTGTTTCAAGATATATTTATGAACTTGGTAGCGTTGCTCATCGGTTAAAGAACCCTTCGCTAACAGATGCTCGTATTCTTTAAAGCTGATGTCATTTGCCCGAGCAACAGCCTCAGCTTCATCGGATTCTATTTTACTATGAATTGTTTTAATTTTATGTTTGATCGATTGAGCCTTTTGGCTTTTATTTTTCAACTGTTTTTGCAGATCAAAAATTTCTATTACCAGCTTTTTGGCTAGTTCTCTATTTTCTGGAACGGCTGCCAAAAGTGCCTTACGTAGCTTGATAAGCCGCTCTTTTGCAGTTGCTTCACCCATCAGGTTGACTTGATGTCCTTCCGCGATTAATCCTTCTAGCATTGATTGACGATACAAGGTAATAGAAGCATTCACCCTGGCGGCAAATTTAGCCCAATTTCTCAAATGAATTAAGTCAACAACCAAAGGTAAATCTACATCTATTTTATGAGATGTACTCATCAAAGCCAGGTTTTCTTTTTGATTTTCCTGATACCATTGAGATAGCAATCGGTAATTCTTACTACCGCTGCCAATAAAGCGAATTCCCCGCTTGGCACACCAAACAAGTCGCGGGACATTAGAACGAACTCTTGCTAATGCTTGTCTCGCTTCCGAGTCGGTAATTATTCCTTGAAAAATCCCATAAACGCGATCAAAATGTTCGACATCAATGCTGACTCCCGTACCCAAAGTGGGAGTCACAAAAACCGCGTCATAATCTTTTGAACTCTTGTTAAGATTATCGACAAAATTGACGGCTTCGTGCCCGGGTGTGTTGGTTGTGTGACTGCTGACTACTAGGGTTTTGGGATATTGTTTTTGAAATTGTTCCAGGCGCTGTTTAATGTAGCGGTCAATGGTTTCTGGACTGTAACGTCCAGAACGACTATCGGTAGTGACGTAACACTTTTTCCCGGCGATTAAATCTTGTTCTAGTTGTTCAATTAACAGCGTTGGGTTTGGGGAATCGTAGAATGTCACATTCCACCCATTTGCGGGTTTCCATTGATTAACTACCACCCAAGGTTCAATCGGAATTTCTGCCAATCCTTTGAGGTAATCTAGGGAAATATCTGATAAATCGGCATCTTGGGCGATTACTAACCCACCCGTTTGCAGGACGGTGGAAATTAACTGCTGGAAGACTTTCAAAATTTTGATTCTTTTATCTTTACAAGTGTCGCTGTTGAGGAGATGCCACAAAGATTGTTCAACTTCATCTAAAATAATAATCCCACCTCGCCAATCTGCGGGATTGAGTTTCCAGATGGAATCAATGCAAAGTCCTAATGATGGGTAATGGGTAATTGGTAATGGGTAATTGGTCATCGATGTCAATCCCCAATTTACGCCGATTTTGTCGCATAAAAATTTTCCCAGCTGGATGCGGTGGGTAATTAATAAAACGGGTTTACCTTTGGTTTTTGCTTGTGTAACCAGTGTTTCTAGGGCGGTTGTTTTTCCCGTTCCTTTGGCAGATTTGACGCCGACTAATCCAGATTGGGGAAATGGCAAGGAACCTAAATAATGTTGATTGAGAATCAGTGCGCTTGCATAGGTTAGTTGGGTGTGGGGTTTGGTTTTAGCTAGGTCGGTTTCTAAGTCTATGCTGGATTCATAAATGGTTTGGAACGCAGCTGCACCTTGGGCAACAATAAATTCATCTACGCCTTTTTCTACTCCGGGAAGTCGGATGACTTTGACTTGGCAACCTGTTTGTTCTATAAGATAACCGAGTTGCGCGATCGCACTCTCCACCGCCCTTTTTTTCTTCTCTTCCCTCTCGTAGTCAAAACAAATATAAAAGGTACGCCCTGACTGAGTAAATGCTGCTAAATCTGGGATAATCTGTCTGTTTTTTACCCTACCTTGCCAGTCTCTCGCCACCCGGTAGCCGCTGGTAATTCCCGGTAATCCGATCGCAACATACCCCTGGGTCAACAAAGCCGCTGCTTTTTTCACTCCCTCACATATAATTATCGGGACTTTTTGTTCCACTACCCACTGCCAAAACCCTATGGCTTCCCCATTTTCACCAATGGCAATATTCTCTGGCATTGCAATACCGTAACGGCAAGCCGTCTGCTGCCAAATGTGCAATGACACCCTCAGACAAAATATCCGCGTTGGCATTCCCGGTGGATGTTCGTATTTGATCGGTTTGCCTTCTCCATTCTGCCGGGGATGATTTGGCTTATAGCATCCCCATTCCATTTCCTGCCAATTATTTAAAGGGTCTAACCCCGAACACCACCAGCCGCCTTTTGCCATCTGTGCGTAGCGACGCCGCCACTGGAGGCGAACAATTCCTATATTTGTGCGGGGTATGCAGCTGGATATAAACAAATACTCGTAAGGCACATTTCCTTCTAAAGACAGGAAATTCAGCGAGGCCAGGATCGGGTCAATGCTGCTGCCTTTGACGAATTCATCGACGTGTTGCGGGTGGAGATGGGGCAGATGCATGGTGCGAGTCTTCCTGGGTCAGAGTTGCGGGTCAGTTCCCAGACACACTATATATGGTGTCCGTAATGCTAATTTTAGCCAAGACTACTCTATATGTAAAATGGTCGAAGATCGTAGAAACCGGGTTTCTGGGGGCGGACTCGATTTTTCAGAGAAACAAAGGTGATTGGCAAGCGGGTCGCCAAATCAAGCGCTCTAGAACTGTATCATGCATTTGCGGTTTGCAGTTACCCTAGAGATCCGGTCAAAAAAGCAAACAATGCCACAATTTCAACCAGACATCGGTCATATCCCCAGCCATCCAGATGTAATACAAGACATCCTCAACCTAGCCAAAATCACTCCAGAGGATATTTTTTACGACTTGGGGTGCGGGGATGGACAGATGGCGATCGCAGCAGCCCTACAATACGGTGCAAGAGGCGTTGGTATCGATATCGATCCGGATCGCATCCAGGCAGCTAACGAGAATGCTTTGGCTGCTGGTGTGAGCGATCGCGTTACATTTCGTCACCAAAACATATTTGAAAGCGATTTTAGCGATGCAACGGTAGTTTATGTTTACTTATTACCCCATGTTAATAAAAGACTCCGTCCCATGTTATGGAACCAACTTAAACCTGGAACGCGGGTACTATCCCTGGATTTTGACATGGAAGATTGGCAACCAGAGCAAGTAATTTACGTACCAACTCCCGAAGCCGAATTTACTATTTTTCGCTGGGGAATTTCTGGTAGAGAAATCGAGGTAAAATGAGATAATAACGTAAGTTGCTAGTTATCTCTCTGCTTGGGGCTAATGGCTAATGGCTAATGGCGAGATTGGTAAAATCCAAGATTAGCAAGCTGGCAATTAGCAATTAGCAAGGCCAAAGCTTATAACTAGCAACTTGAGATAATAAAAGGTAGGCTTAACTTCAAAGGTAATTGCAATGACTGATGAAGAATTAAAGCAGGTTGTTGAGAGTAACGCTAAGGCAATCCAAACTATGTTGGATGCAATGACTGAAGCGAGACAGGAGAGAGAAGAATTTCGAGAAGGAATGTTACGACTCCAGAACGTAGTATATCGATTAACAATCGTGCAAGAAAGTATAGCCAACTTGCTAGGATATATCGATGAAGACGCCCCAATATTTTTAGGAAAATCGCAGCAATTGAAAGTCAAGTCGCTCGACTGTTAGAGCGAAAAAAATATATGACTAATCCAGAGCAACGCATCCTCATCGCTCAAGAAACTGTAGACATTCTCCAACAAGGATTCTACCAAAATCAAAATGGAGAAGTTGTTGAAATTAGAGATGATTTAATAGCTGCAAAAACTGGAGCGATTCATTACTCGTCAGACAGATTTAATCAAGTTTTTAAGGAACGCGATCGCCTTGCTACAATTACGATTAAAACCAGTTTTGAAGTCAATAACGAAACCACACTGCACGCAGCGAGTCGGTTAGTGAATCAAGAAGGTATAGAAAAAGTCTTATGCTTAAACTTCGCTTCAGGGAAAAACCCCGGAGGTGGATTTTTAAGAGGGACTCAAGCGCAAGAAGAAAGTTTAGCTAGAGCAACTGGACTTTATCCTTGTATTGCTCAAATGACAGATATGTATAACACTAACAGAAATCTAGGTTCGGCACTCTACACCGACGATATGATTTATTCCCCCCAAGTTCCAGTAATCAGAGATGATGAGGATAAACTTTTAGACAAACCTTTTTTAGTATCAATCCTGACTGCACCAGCAGTCAAAGCAGGCGAAGTTAGACAAAAAGGGAATCAAGAAGAAATAGATCGAATTGAAAGCATAATGTTTGCGCGAACCGAAAAACTGCTTTCAATCGCCGCCATTCAGGGTTACAAAGTACTTGTGTTAGGCGCTTGGGGTTGTGGCGTGTTTAAAAATAATCCTGAAAATGTTGCCCGATATTTTTACCATCATCTTGTGGAAAATCCTCAACTCAATTGCTTTTTTGAAAAAGTTGTGTTTGCGGTGTTAGATAATTCACGAGATGGCGCTACTATTAATTCATTTCGCTCAATTTTCGAGTAGGGTGCGTTAGCGCCAGCGTAACGTACAACCATTTGATATCATGTCCGGTTCTTCACCCATCTATTTAGCGATTGACTTGGGAGAACGGTGACACGGTGACACGGTGACGGGTCGAGATTTTTATTCAGGGTTATTAGGCGAACATCATATGATGCTGCGTTACGGCGCAGATCTGGGGAAATTACTCAAAAACAACAGATTAAATTGCGCCTAACGCACCCTACGACCGATCGATGAAGAAACCCTAGAAATTCTCAAACAAGGATATGAAATTTCATCACCAACTAGAACCTGTGCGAATTTTAGATGGTGGATATACAAAGGTTTTTAAGCTGCTACGCATTTAAATCCAATAAAGAGGCGGGCAAGATACCCACCCCACAAGAAGAAGGGAAAATTTGACTCTCAAATTAGGTGCGTAGCAGCTTAGGACTTACGCAAAGTAACTAAGGGCGATCTGAAAAATCGTTGGTTTGGAAGAGATCAACTCTTCACCAAAGTTTCTTTTCTCGTCGTGGGTAAGTCGTGGTTTTTTTTAGAACGTTCAAAGGACTGGGGAATGGTCGATTTTTGGATTGATTGGGATATTCCAACCAATTCCATACCGCCAGATTTACGAAAAATCGGTTCTCGCTTCTTGCTTTATGAATCAAGTCTCAACTCAGATGAGGATGATAGTTTTGAAGAGATTCGTGCAGGATATCCCGATCTGCGCCTGGTTCGACTTGTATCCAGAAATAATTTTTTTGAACCGCCATAGACGCGCAGCGACTTCCCGTAGGGTAGACGCAGAGGACGCAGAGGAAGAGAAGGAAGAGATTTGGCTAAATAAATGCTGTTTTTAAACAAATTCTCCTTTGGCGACCAAAATCACCTTTCCACCGACTGAAACTTCAATTCCTTGCTTACCTCTTTGCGCTTTTAATAACAGTAAAGAAGGTCTACCAATTTCATATCCTTGCTCGACTCGTAAATCAATTGGTGCTGACCCAAAATAAGAATACTCGACTAAATACCCAGCTAAACAACCATTAGCACTCCCCGTCGCCGGATCTTCCGGGACTCCTAAATAACCGGCAAACATCCGTACATTTAGATTATTTTCCGGACTATATGTTTCGGGACAAAAGACTAGAATCGCTTTCGCTTGCGTCTTTTCAATCAACTCAAAATATTTATCTTTATTCACCTTAATACGCTTAATTGCTTCCAGAGTTTTCACCGGTACGATAATAAACGGCACTCCCGTCGAAACTTCTTCAATCGGAAACCTCGAATCAATCTCGGATACATCTAAATTCAACACGCTTGCAATCTTATCTGCCGAAAAACCCTGACCAAAAGTTGGCGTTTTTTGCTGCATCCACAACCATTCTACCGACTCACCCGCATAATGCAGCGTGACTGGAATTTGCCCAACTTTGAGATTTAAATTAACTTGATCAACCGGATTTTTAACTATTTCTTGCTGTATAATATAAGCAGTTCCCAAAGTCGGATGCCCAGCAAAAGGTAACTCTTGCTCAGGGGTAAAAATCCGCACATCATAACCACCCTCTCGCATCTCTGTTGATGGGATAAAAGTAGTTTCCGAATAATTCATCTCCTTAGCGATGCGCTGCATCTGAGAATCAGATAACTCACCCACCCCATCACCCGTAAAAACAGCCAACTGATTGCCAGTATATTTCCCCACCGCAAACACATCAACAATGTAAAAAGTCAACATACTCTCTTCTCTCTCTTCTCTTGGCGTCCTTGGCGTCTACCCTACGGGAAGTCGCTGCGCGTCTATGGCGGTTCAATAATTAACTTTCCTTCAAACAGCGAATCGCTTCCAACAAACCTCTTGCCTTATTAATCGTTTCCTCATATTCTTTTTCAGGTTCAGAATCAGCGACTAACCCGGCACCCGCTTGCACCGATACCGTATGCTTGCCATTTCCTTGACTGCGGACGACCATCGTGCGGATTGCGATTGCGCTATTCAACTGCCCTTCAAAATCATAGTACCCGTAAGCCCCAGAATAAACCCCGCGCCGACATCCTTCCAATTCGTGTATAATCTCCATCGCCCGAATTTTAGGCGCACCGCTGACAGTCCCCGCCGGGAAACACGCTTTCAGCAAATCCCAAGCTGTTTTATCTTGCGCCAATTCTCCCACGACGTTACTCACAATATGCATCACGTGAGAGTACCGTTCAATTACCATTAATTGGTCTACTTTTACGCTACCGATTTTACAGGCGCGACCCAAGTCATTTCGCCCCAGATCGACTAGCATAACGTGTTCGGCAATTTCTTTTGGATCTTGCAACAATTCTTGTGCCAAAGCGTTATCTTCTTGAGTGGTTTTACCTCGGCGTCGCGTTCCGGCAATTGGTCGCAAAGTTGCTATTTTATTACCATCTCGATCTCGTTCTGATTTTACCATCACCTCGGGACTGGAACCGATAATTTGCCAGTCGTTAAAGTGAAAATATGACATATACGGCGAAGGATTAATTAACCGCAACGAGCGATATAGTGCAAAAGGATCGCCGCTGTATTCTGCGGATAGTCGCTGGGAAAGTACTACCTGAAAAATATCCCCAGCTTTGATATATTCTTTTGCCTTTTTAACGTTGTCGCAAAACTGTTCGCGGGTGATATTACTCGTATACTCGGTTTCCCCTGCACCTGTTCCTGGCGGTTTCCATTCTAAAAAGGTACTCTGCTGAGATAGGGGAGATTGCAGTTTATTGACTAACTGGGTGACGCGATCGCACGCTTGCTGATATGCTGCTTCTAAATCTACCTCCGGGTCGCGCAAGTCTGCGTATGCGATTGCCCATATTTTCCGCTTCACCTGGTCAAATATCAACAGGTGATCGACTTGCATCCACACTCCATCCGGCAATTCTTTTTCCCCTGCCGGATAAATTGGCACTTTAGGTTCGATCCAGCGAATTAACTCGTATCCCCAATATCCAAATAATCCGCCAATACCGGGAGGGAGTTGGGGTAATTTTACTGGATGATAGGGCGTAATGCAGTAGGTTAACGCTTTAAACGGGTCGCCTTCAAATTCTACAATCCAATTGTCGCGGTGGATCTGGGTAGTGCGATCGCCTCGTACTTCCAACACCCACACCGGATCGCATCCCAATAAACTATAGCGTCCAATATTTTCTCCCCCTTCAACCGACTCCAACAAAAAACTGTAAGGTTGACCAGCGCAGACGCGATACCATGCAGACACTGGCGTATCGAGATCCGCCACCCATTCCTGATACACGGGGACGAAGTTACCTTGCTTAGCGAGTTCGGCGAATTGGGAGAAATCGGGGAATATCATAAATTTACCGGGTGAGGATGGGACGCACCTGCCCCAACAGAAAATTTTACCCCAATCTGAAGATTTTTATTGAGGATTTTAGATTTTTGATTTCAGATTTTAGATTTCAAATTTCCGCGGCTATCTTCTATTTGAAAATAGCGTAACGCATTCCTGCAACTGTCCTAAAGCACCTTCAGTAATTTTATTCGAGTCTATTCTATATAATTGATTCAAATCTAAGGGCCTTTCTCCTTGACTAAATTGCCATCCTACTGTCGAATTCGGCTCGACTTCTGCGACGGTTAGATCGTTAATTGTATTTTGGCTAATTGTGCCTCTAAAGCACTCATTTCTTTCCATACCTGTATAGCTCATGCCGATAATGTTATTCCCAGTTTTACGCAAGACAAAGTAATAAGTATCTTTTTCGTCTGGCATTTGAGATTCCCCATAAAGATAGACGCCATTGGGTAAGCTTTGAAATGTCTGTGTAGATTGGGACAAAACCGGGATTGCTCCAGCTAACATAACTAAGTTCAATAAGCTAATGCTAAGGAGCGATTGGCTTTTCATAAGCATCTTTATTTGAAGGGTATGACAATTTTACCGTAAGGATGGCAGCGCCGCGGTACAACCAGATGCATTAAATTCCCGCACTACTTTATTCACCTCTTCTGTAGTGGTTCCCGATGACTGAGCGAATTGTCTAGGTGGTTGCAAAGATACCGGGAAGGAATAAGGAGTTTCGACAAAAATATCTGGTTTATTGTTTCTTACACTCGCTACTCCCAAGTAATCTCCTTCTTTTAAAATAACTTCTCTTCGATTCGTGCGGATTTGTCCATTAGAGACGGTTGCCAAAATTAATTCAGCCTCTTGTATCCCAATATAAATCAGACAAACGTGCCCGCTTGTATTGGATGGATAAATACTCAAACTTTCCTCATACCCAGACCAATTCCCTAAAAAAGGGGAGATAGTGGGAGCGACTCTTGACCAAGTTCTGACAAAAGCTTCTCTGCTTTGTTTTTCTGCTGGGGAACGTCTGTCTTGAATATTACTTGACCGAATTTGCTGGCGTAATTTTTCCCTCAATCTTTGCAATTCGGTTGCGGTTGGATATCGCTCTGATTGTTGCTGTGCCAAACTGGTTGTAGCGCTAATCGCTAAAATTGCCATAGCTACAAATCCAACTCTTGTTATTGATTTTACCCTCATTACACCCCTCCCCCCTGCTCCGGGTGCTCAACTGCTCCCCTGTCGCTTCAAACATCAAATCTCGGAGAGATAACCCTCCGAGACTTGACTTTTACCTTGACTTTTACTATGCGTGCCGGACTTTTCCAAACACAAAAATTGTGACATTCCGCGCAGAAATATCTGACGGATTCTTGGGCTCATCTTGTTTGAGATGATGCTAGGCTTTGCGACCTACTCCTCAAGCGTGAATTCCCGTGTGCCCCACGGTACAGTATCTATTATAGCACTTACAACCAATTAAGGATCGTAAGTTTTCTTGCCGCTGAATTTGATTTTGGCGGGATCTGGATTTTCGCCGATGCTGCGGTCAACCTTACCGACGTAGGGACGGCCTTGGTTCACCTTTTCGGGGAACACGCCATCTGCGGGATGGATGAACTCGACGTCGCCGTTGGGGAAAATCCGGTAAATCTTGTAGTTGTTGATTTTGAATTTTGCCCGCAGTTGCTGACCGCCCAACATAATGCAGTATTCTTTGCGGGCGAGGTACAGCAGGTTATCACCTTCGTTCATGATAGCCGCGCCGCCAGTAGGCATTTCAAATACCTGCTGCTTGGGGCTAGTCCAGGTGATGGCGTATTTTTCTTCAACCTCTGCTTTGGTCAGCAAGCCACCAGTGCCGCCGCCAAAGATAGGGGTTTTTCCTTTTAGTTCTTCTGACATCTAAAACCTCCGTAAAGAGACTTTCGGGATTACCCGCGTTGTAGTTATGGGAAGATAAATGACGGTCAATGAACGTTTTCAACGTTTCTAGGGCATCGTATCACTGCGATCGCCTCTGTCTAAAGACTTTGTGAGGAACTGTTACACTTCTTTAGCAATCGGTCATGGAGAAGAGGACGCACCGGACACGGTGACAAGGGAGAGCGGTGACCCAGGGACATGGGGACATGGGGACGCGGGGAATGTCTCTCCAGAATTCTCCCCGTCCGGTGCGTCTCCCCTTCTGGGCGTCCTCTGCACACCTGCTCACCTGCTCACCCGCACCTTTTGCTCCTCTGCTCCTCTGCTACCTTCAACGATGGGGATGGTGAAGTTAAACTGACTCCCAGTGTCTTTCCCATCTGATTCGGCCCAAATTTTTCCACCCCAGCCTTTGACGATTTGACGGCAAATAGCCAATCCTAACCCCGTACCGCCTGTGGTTCGCCGCAGAGCGCCTTCTTCTTGATAAAATCGCTCGAACACGGCTTCCAGACGATTGGGTTCGATGCCTCGCCCCGTGTCGGCGACGGTGATTTCTAGCATTTGATTGCCGTTTTGCCGCGCCCGCACTGTAATCTTTCCTTGGGGGGATGTAAATTTGCAAGCGTTGTCCAACAGTTTGGTGAGAACTTCCACCAACCATTCTCCATCGGCTCGCACGAGGGGCAATTCGGGTGGCACTTCGTTTTCGATTTGCGGCAATTCCTGCTTGGAGTGGCGGACGCGAGTACTGCTAATGGCTAATTCGACGCATTCTTCGACTTGTAAGGCTTCTGGATGCCATTCTACCCGCCCGCTTTCCAGTTTTGACAGGGTGAGGAAGTCTTGCACGAGTTTTCGCATTCGTTCGGCGTCTGCCAGTGCCGAGTTTAGCATTACCTGTCGCAAATCCGCTGACATGTCCGGCTCGCTGGCGAGACTTTCCAAACATACTTGTATCGTCGATAGGGGCGTCCGCAATTCGTGTCCGGTAATGGCAATTAAGTTGCTGCGGGTGCGTTCCAAGGCTTCTAGTTGCCCATTTAAATCTTCTAAGTTGGCGTAGGCTTCGGCTTGTATTAAGGCTACCCCGATTTGGGATGCGATCGCTTCCACCAATTCCAGTGCATCATCTTCCCACCGATGCGGCTTTAATCCGCAGTGGTGCAATTCCAGCATCCCCAACAATCTACCCCGATTCAGCACTGGCACCAGCAACCAAGATACAATCCCAAACCGACGCACCAATTTCTTTAACGTCGGTGAATTGGCAATCCTGACATCTTGCTGCGTGTCGGCGACGTAGATTCTTTCCTGATGCTGCACCACCTCCTGGAATAGCGGATTGTCTTTCAAAGGCCAGATTTCCCCCGCCAGCGAACTAATGCCAGGTCTTAAAAACTCGTGCTGTACCGTCCTGGTTTCATCGGTCTGCTTGCAGCGATAAATCAGACACCGACATACTTGCATCGCTTGCCCCAATTCTTGCGCTGCTTGCTTTAGCACTTCGTGTGCATTCAGGGATTTACGGATAGAAGCTGTAATAGAATTTACCAATCTTTCTTTACGTTCGGCAGCTGCAATCGAACGATAAGCTTTGAGCAATTTATACTGACCAGCTTGTAGATAGGTGACCAAGCGTTGGGCGAAGGGGTCAGGATTGGGGCATTGGGAATTGGGCATGGGGCAAGTTTCCCCAGCTCTATTTTCTGGGTTAATTCCCAGAACAAGCGATCGCGCCTGCTGTATTTTGGCTTCTAATTCGGGTCGATACGCTAATATCCGCTTTAATAACAATTCTGCGGCGCTGCAACTGACTTGTCGGTCAAATGTCCAAATTCCTTCAAATCGACGGGATGGGTCGATAAACGGCACTTGAATCTCGGTGGGCAATCCCTCCCTTTCCCGACATACCAAACAACTCGCGTATAGCTGTCCAATTACAATCAAGTGCCATTCGTGACTTAATTCGTCCTCCGGTGAGAACGCGACGGTTTCATATTCCCCCGAACCACTGGTAAAGCTGGTTTCCGGTGCCGCCAGTACGTACACTTGCTTCGTTTGTTCCGCGATGCGGCGATACCGATGAGCTTCCTGACGGTAAAAACGCTCTCGCTGAAAACTAGCAATAATCAATGGTTCGTCTAATCCCGCTAAAACTTGGTCTTCCATCGCGTGGGAGAGTGCCGTTAAGGAAGACTTGAAGTACATTTGCGGACGCAGCTGGGGCTGGTCTTGCAGCAGCTCTGCTAGCACGGAGGTCTGGATGCTCATAGCTTTTAGTTTAACTGCCAACGATCCCCACCGAGATCGCGCGATCGCTCCTTCTCCCCATTAATCTCTCATTGACATCTGTAAATTTTCTTTGCGTTCTTAACTGTAGTCGTAATGGCTTCGCTTTCTAGCTCAATTAACCGACGAGTAAAAGTTAAAGCGCGAGATTGGCGATTTGCTCGGATTGCGTATTTGCGTATTATGGGTTAATATCCACAGAAATGATTGAGAATAAACTCTCTCTCTTTTGTGCGCTCGCCAGTAAAAATAGTTATTTTTACTGAGTTTTATGGCGCGAACGGTGAGTTTTAATAGTTAAACTTGGGTTATGAAAAAAATAAAATCTCTATTAATTACATCAAAAGACGTTCCTGCGGATACCTACGGTACAGGGCAACGTCTTTTGTCTATCAAAATCGCGTTAGAGAAATTAGGTGAATGTCGCGTACTGAGGCTGGCTCCTCAACCGCAAGAGAATATACCAGCCACTGTAGATTATAACGCGCCAAGCGGTATACCCCATAATCCTTCTCGGATGTATTGGATACGCAGAAACCTTATTTTCAGCGATTTCCGCTTATATCTACCCGCAATTAAAGAAGTCGAAAAGATTAGAGAAACCTACCAATTTGATGTGGCTTTTTGCAGTTTTTTTGCAGCCTCGGTTGCTGCCCCGCATCATTTTGTGCCATGTATTCTTGATGCAGATCGTATGCCGATGCCAGAAACCACGCTAACTAGAGCTATATGGCCAGTTACAAAATATATGATGAATCGATGCGGGGCGAAATTCAAACATGTTTTTGTGATTCGACCAGATGATAGATTTATTTTGAATAAGTGCAACACGACTTGGCTTCCTTGTATTTCTGCCAGCGCAAAAGCTCAGATCGATGTGCAGTCAGATGCGAAGAATATTTTATTTGTCGGCAGCGCTGGTTGGCAACCAAACCGAGATGCAATTACGTTTCTAATCACTCAAGTACTGCCTCGCCTGCGCGCAATTAATCCAGAGTTAAGAATTCGTCTGGTTGGAGATGGGACAGAGGCTTATTCTGGTATTGATGGCGTTGATGCGGCTGGTTTTGTAGCCGATATCGTGGAAGAATACAAACAAGCCTTAGTTGTCATGTGTCCTATTTGGAACAAAGGGGGCGCTAATGTTAAATTAGCAGAGGCTCTTCAATATGGCTGTGCAATAGTTGCGAGTACTAACGCAGCAGATGGATTTCGTGGCATTGTGACCCCTGGAAAGGATATCTTGGTCGCAGAAAATAATGAAATGATGATAGAAGTCTTATGTAACCTAATAAAGAATCCAGTTCAGTTGGTAAAAATTAAAGAAAATGCGAGGCTTCTTGCTGATAGCTTCCTTTCGCAAGCATATATTGATAAAATCATCAAGCAGATAGTTAGTAATGTCGTCGAGCAACAATAATTCTCGGAATCCAGAATCTCTGTACTAACCCCTTTTGATAGTTGGGGGTGCGGCATCTGGGTTCAAACCCTTACTATGTACGGGTATTAGGTCTTCCATCCCGTGGGAGAGTGCCGTTAAGGAAGACTTGAAGTACATTTGCGGACGCAGCTGGGGCTAGTCTTGCAGCAGTTCTGTTAGCACGGATGTCTGGATGCTCATAGCTTTTAGTTTAACTGCCAACGATCCCCAGCGAGAGCGCGCGATCGCTCCTTCTCCCCAGGACTTACGCCCGAAGATCCTATCACCAAAGTTTCTTGCTGCGTTCGCTCGTTCCCAAACCGACGATTTTTCATAGAAACTTTGGTGTTTGCCTGGGTCCTTCTCCCCATTAATCTCTCCTTGACATCTGTTAATTTTCTTTGCTATCTTAAATGTAGTCATAATGACTTCGCTTTACCCGGATCAACCCGCGAGTAGAGGTATTACCTCGAAGTAGACGTTTAAGTGAAGTTAAGTAATTTTGCGTTTAGTAAAGACACGTCGAACAGGGAAATATGGTCAAAATAGTAGGAATTGCCGGTAGTTTACGCCCCGACTCCTATAGCTACCAGGCATTAATGCAAGCGGTGCAACGAGTACAAGCGTTAGGGGCGGAAGTAGAAATTCTCGACCTGCGGAAAATGAACCTACCATTTTGCGATGGGGGAGAAGAGTATCCAGACTACCCGGATGTGGAAAAATTGCGCGCAGCAGTCAAACAAGCAGACGGGATAATTTTAGCAACGCCAGAGTATCACGGTAGCGTCAGCGGCGTGTTAAAAAATGCCTTAGATTTGATGAGTTTCGAGCAATTATCCGGCAAAGTTGCGGGTTTAATTAGCGTATTGGGCGGTCAATCTAACAGCAACGCCCTCAACGATTTGCGGATAATAATGAGATGGGTACATGGATGGGTAATTCCGGAACAAATAGCCGTCGGACAAGCATGGAAAGCCTTTGGGCAAGAAGGCAAACTGTTAGATGAAAAACTCGCGCAACGCTTCGATCAATTTGCTCAAAGTTTAGTGGAAAATACCATAAAACTTAGAGGTTAGGTAATGGGTAATGGGTAATGGGTAATTGGTCAAATCCCTACTACCCATTAGCCATTAGCCATTAGCCATTAGCCATTAGCCATTAGCCATTAATGGTGGTGATGATGATGCGCGTGTGTTGCCAGATGGGGATTAACGGCTAGAGATTCCTCGCCTAACAGCGCTTCAATTTGGGGATTTGCCCACTGGGCCGCCATCTTTAAGAAATCTGGATGGTCGTTGACGCAAGGCATTTGGACGTAGTTTACATCTTTATGCCGATGTGACAAAGCATGAATAATGTGGTGGACATCCAGCAAAGTTTCGTGATTTTCGGTAGCAAAACCAATCGGCATGAACAGAATTGCTTTTGCACCCAATTCGATTAGATTGCTAGCAGCTTGATTGACATTAGGTTGCGTCCATTCGATCAGGGGCGTATCGTGATTTAGCCAACCGATGGAAATGAGTGGATAGCGGTGAATTAGTTTTTCTCGTACCAACTCATACATTGCCTGACTTTCGTCAATTCCAGAAGTAAAACCTTTGGCTTTGTGGGGACAACCGTGATTCATCAACACGATGCCAATTTGAGAGGGCAGGTAAGCTTGGGCTAATTCGGCAGCGATTTTTTCTTCTACGAGACGAGCCATTAAATCGATGTAATCTGGTTCGTTATAGAAAGAAGGAATGTAGCGCTGTCCTTTAACCCAATGTTCATCACCGTCAGTCAGATTTGCCAGGGATTTGTTGACTTGCTCGACGGCGATACCGCTGGTAAAAATAGAATCGACAACCAAAAGCGGATAAATCAGCAGTTTGTCAAATCCTTGGGATTTAATTTCAGCTAAAACTTGTTTGGGAAGGAAGGGCGCGCAGAAGTTAAACGCTTTGAAAACTTGAACTTTTTCGCCCCATTTTTCTTGCAAGTGCTGTTCAATTCCAGCTCGTTGCTGTTCAAAAATGGCATTGTGGGGTGAAATGAAATTGCCGTGCTGATGTCCCCACTCGTGCAAGTCAAACATTGCCAAAATTCTGGCTAAAGGGGGATAAATCCAGGTTGGCACTGGTGCAAACTTAGCGGTGAGTAGATGCAGTGCCTGTTCGTTATAGTTGGCGAAGTCTTCGTAACTTTCGACTTCACCGTAACCCATGAGCAATACAGCAACCCGATCTTGGGAGTCTGCGTGGTGATGGGTATGTTGCAGTTTTTCTGGGGTAGCAACCACGTGGGATTCCTCGCCTAAAGTGAAAATATCCGAGTGGGGGGTTGGGGGATTGTCCAAAGCACCCCTCCGCTTAATAGGTTAGCATCCCCACCGGGGGGATACGTTAATAATTGTTGCAGCGGTAATAGAAGCAAAATTGTGAAGGTAATTATTTGTCCTGGCATTCACCCGCCAGAGTTGACCGAAAGCTTTGTGGCAGGATTGCGATTGGGTGAAATTTGTCAATCCGAAGATATACTTATTGTGCCAGGGAAAGATTACCCAGTGTACTCAGGGTTTCACATCTTGCAGTTTGTCGGCGATAGATTGCCCACCAGCCCACCAGCCCACCTGCCCACCTACCCCCTGGTATTCATCAGCTTCAGCGCGGGGGTAGTGGGAGCGATCGCAGCAGCAGCGGCGTGGCGGCGGATGGGAGGTACGGTAAAAGCGTTTATAGCGTTAGATGGATGGGGAGTGCCGTTATTTGGCGATTTTCCGATTTATCGCGTTAGCCACGATGAATTTACCCACTGGAGTTCCGCGTTGCTGGGGAGTGGGGAAGAGAGTTTTTATGCCGATCCGGGGGTGGGGCATTTGGAATTGTGGCGCGCGCCGCAAACGGTGCGAGGGTGGTGGGTGAATAGAGAAGGGATGCGATCGCTTTCCTCTGCTGCGGAGTTTTTGACAATGCTGTTGCAGCGCTTTGAGGCTGCAAACCGCTTTATATGTTGACTGAGAGAAATTACGGAAAAAAGACCCGCCCCAGTGCCTACTTATCAGTATGAATACTGCGGTGTTTTAGCCCGTGATGCGGGCAACAGTTTAAGTCTGTGTAAAGTCTTGTCTTATTTATAAAGGCTTTATAAAGGCAAGGCTGAATTAGTTGTTACTACTGAATAGTATAGAAAAAAGACAAGCTTGTTAGCTGAACGAGCGGGAAAAATTCAGTATTAATACGGTGGTGTTTTAGGGCGTGATATTGAATTGCTAAAGTCACGCCATAGTTATGCATTCATAGCGGCGAAGATCGTACTTTTCCTACTTTAGAGATCCTACTTTTCCTACTGACAGGGGCATGAGCGATCGGTAAAGATGAAAAACGACACACTCCTTAGGCAACCTATCAGTATTAAATCAGCATTAATACTAATGGCTTGAGCAAAGGTAGTGAGTAAACATGGCAATGGGTGCATACTAGGCTAGGTTAATCGCCGCCTAAATCAATCGCAACCTGTTTTTCCGATTAGAGTTTCACCCTCAAGAGATGTTAGGTTCTAATTCCGCCTCATTCCCATCCTCATGCACTCAAGATATAGATGCAGCTTTTTGGAAATTATGGCAGCAGTATCAAGACTATATTTACCGTTGCTGTTGCAAGTGGATGGGCAACCAAACCGATGGGGAAGATGCCCTTAGTCGGGCGATGCTCAAAGCTTTGGAGAAAGTAAGAGATTGTACGGATGCTATTAAAAACTTTAAGGCTTGGTTAACCCGATTGACTTATAACCTGTGCGCCGATACCCATCGAGATCGCAAAAGGAGTGCAGTAGGAGTTGACAGTTTAGACACCATTGCTACAGGAAACGAAACCGAATTAATTAGCCAAGAAGAAACACCAGTTCTCGCCGCGTAGCGGCGAGAACTGGAATTATTTTTTCGCAGCGCAATAGATGAGTTACCAGATAGATTGCGCGAGACTTTTATTCTCCATTTTGAATCAGAGCTATCTTATTAAGATATTGCCGAACAGCTTGGTATATCCTACGATAACGTCCGCAAGCGCATTTCCCAGGCGCGGACAATTTTGCGTCAGCGGTTCAATGAAAATTTCTCTGAATATAGGGAGTCTAGGGTTTCTCCCCAGTCTGCAAAACCCAGGAAGTCGAAGCAGACTGCTCCCGAACCCGTTGCGGGCGAGATGGCATTATCTGGGGAGTTAGAAGAAGTACAAATTGTTGCTGGTGGGGAATTACCAGAAGCGGCGCTGTATTTTACGCAGATTGAGCCTGTTTTAGTGGATGCTCAATCTGATGAGAAGTTAGAGGAAATAGAGATTGTTGCTGATGGGGAACCCCAGTCGGCAGCGCTGTCTGTACCGCAGAGAGAAAAGCTGGAACTAGAGGAAAGGATGAAGGGCGAGAAACCGGGTTTCTCTAGCTGTAGCAACGAAATTTCGGCCTTTCCCACGTCTTCTCAATGGGCGATTCCGCTCTTGCGGATAGCTTGGCGAAGCGCTTTGAAGCAATTGCTAATCTGGGTTTCTCTAGCTTGGAGTAGCGAAATTTCGGCCTCCCCCATGCAAGAAACCTGGTTTCTGAGATTACTAACGCGGGGGGCGAGGATGGTTAATAAAGGAATAGATTCAAGCTAAATCCAGGCAATACATTCTCACCCGATAATTCTGTGGGAAGATTTCGCACTTCCACGTCTTGTCCTGGGCGATAAATTTCCACTTGCTGCTGTTGGGGGTTAATTAACCATCCCAATTGCACCCCTGCATCGGTATCAGATACCCGACTTTTCTAAGAAGTTGGGTATCTGGTTGTTATGTTTATTTATGCCCCTTAAGACTATTCGTCTGTCAGGGTAACGGTGTCTAGGTTTAATGTCAGAGGAGTTGTAACTATATAGTTAGCCTGAATAGCGGTGGTGACTATACCATGCTATTGTCTCTTTAAAAACAGCAAATTGATGCTGTAAGGGTAGCGAGGAAATTTGTCACTACCTGTGCTAAAAGAGGCGCATCTTGGAGGCGGTTTTGTTAGGTGTAGTGAGTTGAGAAAATTTGTGCGGTTGAAGAGTTCACAATTTGGCTTCGGGAAACGTCTTATTAATGGAACAACAAAAGTTCCAATTCCCTACCGGATAAATACTACGCTACAAAGTTATTAAAACTAACGATTGTGAATAGCTGATAACAAGGAGACATATCTATGTTACAGGTGCAATTTGATCCAGATGCTGGAGCATTTTTGACAGGAAATCATATCAACCATCAACTTTTTGCCCAAGCATTACAACAATGGATCAACAATGCGGCGAATCAGCAGAATGTGCCAGTGGGAAACAACCAGCCGATGAATTTCACATATAACGGAAATAATTACGCACTGATTGTAACCCACCTGATGAACCAGAATGTGTTTATGGTAAATACAATTCAATTGGCTTGACAGAAAACGAACATAATTTTGACAGGAAGTAAAAAAAAGAAGCAATATCGCAGAGTGTAGAAGAGGAGAAGAAGGAGTACGATTGCTTCTCTACTAAATGAAATTCATAATTCAGAAGAGCGATCGCCCCTCTAAGCAACTTCCACAGACGCGCGTCGGCAGGTAGAGACTGCACGATGTTCTAGCAGTCCCGCCACCTGAAAAGCGATCGCCCCACAACCTGATTAAATTTCCACATCAGAAGGGCGATCGCAATAACTCAAAACTAACCCAATCCTTTACGCTACTTTTACCAAACTGACGCACTAGGAAATCAACATGAAAGTTTGTGTTCTGCAACCTGACTATTCTCAGTCGGTATCGCCAGTAGACTATATGGCAGAAGTAGATTACAAAAACTCTGAACCACCACGGAATCTTTCCTATTTATTACCAGAAGACCAAGTAGACCACGTATTTCTCAACAAAGCGACAACCTATCGTCAACTGAAAGAGTTAAAGAATCAAGGTTACGATATTTTTGTTAACCTCTGTACCGGATGTTTGGACTGGGATGTTCCCTCTATTGATGTAATCGTTGCCTTGGAGCAGCTTGATTTACCTTACACGGGTCCGACTTTTGACCTCTACGCTCCCAGCAAAGAGTTAATGAAGCATATCGCTTACATTGCAGGAGTGCAAACACCAGCATTTGTAAAGATTGAAACCTTATCTGATGTTAAGAACGCTTGTCAAAGACTACAATTTCCTCTTTTTGCTAAACCAGCAGCAGCAATGGATAGTTTAGGTATTGACAATAAATCTTATATAACAACAAAGGAAGCATTACAAAGTAAGGTAGCCAATCTTTTAACTCATTTTGATCTGGTTTTAATTGAAGAATATATATCTGAAAAAGAATTTACAGTTCTTGTAGCTGCCAATTTTGAAGATCGCGATTCTCCAATAACATATCAGTCCCTAGAGTTTGTTTTTCCAGAGGGAGAACGTTTCAAAACTTACAATCTAAAAGTGCAGCAATATCATCCAGAATGTAATGTTCTTTGTTCTGATCCAGAGATCGATTCTCGTTTGAGAGAAGCCGCAAAAAATATTTTTCTAAAGTTTAATGGTGTTGGCTATGCTCGTCTTGATTTCAGGGTTAACGAGCAAAATGAGATTTTCTTACTTGAAATTAACTTTAGTCCTTTAATCTTTCTTGATGGCAAAGAAAAAACATCTGCTGACTACATTTTGGGGTAAAATGAAAATGCCTCAAGTTTCCTTAAACATATTATTGCAGAGGGGATATATCGTCATAAACGCCGTCAGAAAAAATTTCTGGATAATTTTGTTTTCGAGCAAGTGAGTTTGTGTGAAAATAAAAATAGCTGAAATAGATACAGAAAAGCAGAAGTAAACTGAAGGAGATACTAAGGCATGATTATCAGAAGCTTGAAGGAGATTGTTAGCACGGAACGTGATGTTGATTGGGGCAATGGACAAAGTAGAAGATTTTTGTTGGCTCGCGATGGAATGGGATTTTCTCTTACCGATACAATAATTGAAGCAAACACAGAATCATTACTTGAATACACAAATCACATGGAAGCTTGCTACTGCATAGAAGGTGAAGGGGAAGTAGAAGTAGATGGGGCAGTTTATCCTATTCAGCCTGGCACTATGTATGCCTTAGATAAGAATGACAAACATTATTTACGTGCTAAAACGATGTTACGGCTAATCTGCGTCTTTACGCCACCTCTGCAAGGCTCTGAATCTCATAAACTGAGTAACAGTAAAAGCTCCTGCTACTAGATTTAAACGTACTGTATTTGCATTCACTAAATTACGTCTAATGAATGGAACAGCCTCAAAGTCCGACAATATTTAAGGTAAGCAGAACTACATGACGCAGGTTGGCAACCAATTAATGGAGAAAATATCGATGTTTCAGGAATTGCCTGTACCTACCAGTAAGGTATTCGTCTGGGCATTTATTCCCTACCGAATTACAGAACAAGGACTAATTGGAGAATTTTATGACAATCCGGGCTATCGTCAAGAACTAGCAAGGGTTTTTGCGGAACTCGGCATTAAATGGAAGTGGCAGCCGATTACCTTAGAGAATATGCACGCAATTGTAGAGGAAGTAGCTGCTTCTAGTAAAGAGTACGTTCCATTAGTCTTAAACTATTGCGATGGATTTGAAGAGCTTGATGGCTACCCAGGCTTTTCTCTGGTGAAACTCCTGGAAGAAAAAGGCATTATTGTTACAGGAGCGCTAACTTTTGCCATCTGTGTGACAACAAAATTTTAATGAAGCGTGATTTGGTCGATGCGGGTGTGGCTACTGCTCCCTATGAAGTCATTGCTGACATCAACCACATAGAAGGAGTGTGTGAGCGACTTGGCACTCCTCTGATTGTGAAACCTGCAACCTCTTATGGGAGTCATGGAATTTCCTTAAGTTCAGTAGTTTTCAGCGATGAGCAGGTGAGAGTACAAGTTCAACGCTTGCTTTCTGGACAGCACGGGATGCATTTTCCGCCGGACAGCATCTTTGTGGAACGGTTTATCAATGGTTCTGAGTTTACAGTTTTCATTATCGGTTCGGCTCAGAAACCAGAACACATCAAAGTCTATCCACCTATGGAACGAGTGTTTCACTCCAGCTTGCCTGAAACCGAACAATTTTTGGCTTACGACAGAGAAAAAGATGAACAAGAAAGTTCCCTCTCACCCCAAGAACCGCTCTGTCGTTACCAACTAGTTGCTCCAGAATTGCAAGAAAGACTTTGTGAGTTAAGCAAACGTGCCTACTGTGCTGTTGGTGGCAATGGATATGGACGAGTTGATGTGCGAATGGATAAAGTTTCCCAAGAATTGTTTGTTCTTGAGGTGAATCCTAATTGTGCTTTATCTTTTTTTCCTATTTCTGAAGAATATGACTCTAGAGAAGCTGAAAATGAAAAACCTTACGAAACCTCTGTTGGAACTATCCTGCATTTTTCTGGTATCCCGTTTGCCCAAGTGATGTCAGAAATCATTGCAGAGGCTTTTGCTAGGCATTCTACTAAGTTGCAATTAAGGACTCTATGCCACTCTTTGGCAACAAAATAACAGAGGAAACATTGATGTTACAGAAATTGCCTGTGCCTAGAAACAAGTTGTTTGTTTGGGTATTTGTTCCCTACCGCATCACAGAACAAGGATGGGTTAGTGAAGAATACGACACTCCTGAATCTCACCAGGAACTGACAGACCTATTTGCAGAACTCGGCACCAAGTGGAAATGGCAGCCGATTACTTTTGAAAATATGCACGCGGTTGTAGAAGAGATAGTTGCTTCCAGCAAGGAGTACATTCCAGTAGTGTTGAACTATTGTGCTGGGGATGAAGACCCCAACTACCCCGGCACTTGCGTTATTAAACTACTGGAAGCAAAAGGCATCCTCTTTACGGGTGCAGATTCTACCTTTGATTATCTCTGCTCATCTAAACTTAGAATGAAGCGTGCTTTTGTTGAAGCAGGTGTAGCTACTGCTCCCTATGAAGTCATTACAGACATCAGCGGCATTCAGGGAGTGTGTGAGCGTCTTGGTACTCCTTTGATGGTAAAACCAGCCATGTCTATGGGAAGCCGAGGGCTTTCTTTACAGTCGGTTGTAGAAAGTGATGAACAGGTGAGTAAACAAGTCCAATGGCTGCTCCAAGGACAGCATGATATGCAATTCCCACCGGACAGCATTTTTGTGGAACGGTTCATCAATGGTCGTGAATTTACAGTCTTCCTGTTAGGTTCTACCCAGCAGCCAGAGAGCATCAAAATCTATCCACCTGCGGAACGGGTGTTTCACTCCAACTTGCCTGAAACTGAACGATTTTTGGCTTACGAAAGAGCTTGGGCAAAAGAAGAATCTTCTTTGTCATTGGGAGAACCATTTTACCGCTACCAATTAGTTGCTTCTGATTTGCATGATAGGCTTTGCGAATTAAGCAAGCACGCTTACTGTGCAGTTGGCGGTAATGGATATGCACGAGTAGATATACGCATGGATAAAGCCTCTCAAGAAATCTTTGTCCTAGAGGTGAATCCTAACTGTGGTATTTCTTCTATACCTCTGTTTGATTTCTCCAATCCAAGTGCAACATCAGTTGGCACTATTTTGCACCTTGCTGGCATCCCATTTGCACAGCTGATGTCAGAAATTCTTGCAGAAGCTTTTACTAGGAATTATACAAAATAGTGATAATTATATACAAATGAATCTAATTTGCTTTCTCAAAGAACTGAATAAATACATCGATCCCTACAGATGGTTAGCGATTCTTCTCATCGAGCGTGAGCTTTTTGAGGCAGCCTTTGAATCCTCAATTAGAATGAGCTTAAAATTTATTATCGACGCAGCCATTATTCCCCAAAATTACCGTCTCCTAGTTTTAATTCTCCTCTGGCTGGATGGGGGAGCGATTTTTTTTGTATTCATCGGTTTAATAGGAGATTATTGGGCTACACGGTTTAACATTTCAGTTGTCAACAACATCCGCTATTCTATGTTTTCTCGCCTGCAAAACCTATCTATGGAGTTTTTTGGGCGACGTTCAGCCGGAGATATTGTTAATTGTTTTTTCGCCGATACCGAGAAAGTAGAAAATAGCTTGAACTACGGAATAACAATGATTTTAGAACTCGGTAGCATTCTATTTTCTGCTATTTTTATGTTTTCTCTCAACTGGCAGTTAGGTCTGATTAGTTGTATTGGTTTAACCTTCTGCACCGTTGCCCCCGCCAAAATTGGTCAAAAAGCTACAGAGCGAAACTATCAATTTAGAGAAAAAGAAGGAAAAATTGCTAGTGTCGTTCAAGAAAATGTTCTTTCCCAATCAGTTGTTAAAATGTTTGGCTTGCATAACAGAACCATTAACAATTTTTCCCAGGAATTGCACGACATAAAGAAAGTTTATGTTCTAGCTAAGTTTTCCTCTTATTTAGTCCAAAGGATTCCGGATCTAGTCTTTGTGTTTGTCCAGCTTGCCGTAATCGCTATCGGCGCATTAATGACCTACTGGAACTTGATTACGGTAGGGACACTCGTCTCTTTTCAGGTTTTATTAGTCGGTTTAAATCTAAACATCCTCAGCTTTACGTTTTCCCTCCCCTACCTAATAGATGGGATAGCCGCGATGCAGCGCATCTGCGTTCTGTTAGCTGAAGTTCCGCAAGTCCAAGATGCGCCTGGTGCTATTGAATTACCCCATTTTTCCCGCGAAATTCGCTTTGATAATGTTAGCTTTAACTATTCCTCACAGAGAAAAGGAATTAATAATCTATCCCTAACCCTCCACCAAGGAGATTTTGTCGTCTTTGTTGGACAATCCGGTGCGGGTAAAAGTACCATCGTTAATCTACTTACCCGACTGTACGACCCAGATAAAGGTCGCATTCTATTTGATGAAGTAGATTTGCGCTCCTGCACGCAACAATCGCTCAGGTCTCAAATTGGATTAGTTTCTCAAGAAGTAATTCTGTTTAATAGCTCGGTGCGGGAAAATATCAGGATGGGCTATTTGTCAGCTACTGACGAGCAAGTAGAAGCCGCCGCTAAAGCCGCAGAAATACACGATTTTATTGTCACTTTACCCCAAGGCTACGACACACCTGTTGGCGACAGAGGGGGACAGCTATCGGGGGGACAGCGGCAAAGAATCGCCCTCGCTAGAGCGCTAGTCAGAGATCCGGCTATTCTGATTGTGGATGAAGCTACATCAGCACTAGATCCGGCGACAGAAGCGGGTATTCTCGCCACTATCGAGCGCATTGCCAAAGAACGTACAGTCATTGTCATCACCCACCGCATCAGTCAAGCGTTGCGTGCGAATGTAATTTTTGTGATGGATTCAGGACGCATTGTTGCATCAGGTAGCCATGCAGATTTAATGCAAAAAGAAGGTATCTATGCCACACTTTGGCAACAAAGTCATCCAGCACATAACAACTTATTTGGGGAAGCTTATCTCTGAGCGCAAATTTAACCTGTCGTATCTTCCTCTCAAGTCATTTGTACAGCAGTTAGCAGAAAGGTTGCGGTAGCGAGGCAGCCAGAAACCCCAAAAACCAGGTTTTTTGGAAAATGGGTGAAGAGAGAGGGAGAGCGCGAGCTTTCAACTGCGGCTGAGTTTTTGGCTGGGGTGTTATATCATTTCCGGTCGATTACCCATAATTAGGAGTAGGGAACATAATTAACGTTATCTGTTTGTCCGAGATATCTATGATGTTCCCTACGCAACGACGCGGTGAGGTTTTTTTATTATGGGCAATTCAACGGACATGATATTAGAGCGGGGATAGGCGAGCGATCGCACCCTTGCACATTTATATGATGTCAGGCAACTCACCCATAATTAAAACTCAGAGCGTCCCCGTATCCCCGCGTCCTTAGCGTCAGTCCTAACTATGGGTAATCAAACGGACATGATATTACTTATGGGAACATTGTGCAACGCCGATTTTGGCAACAAGGCGTAGTTTAAGAGGCGATTTGCGCTGGGCGCAGCAGCGAAGCTATCCCACGACAGCAGGTACAATGGCGCTATTCCTTTTTGGGTATGAGTGGGATTAGTTTCATCAATCCAGGCCATGAGCGAATCAACAGCCAAGCCAAGGCTGCTGCTACAAGTGCGATACTTAGTTTGTATACCAGTGGCACAGCAGGCTTGATCCAGGGTTCTGGGAGACTCCCGTTGGTGAGGAATACTCTGACGGGGTCTTTGGGATTGTTACCAAGCTTATCCGCAGACGGAAGGAAGGAGGCGACACTCCATCCTACACCCAGAATGGCGAGCGCATCTTGGAAGTTGCGATCGCGTTCGGCTTTGACAACTTCGACACGGCTGCGAACGGCGTTAATCGTATTCTCTATTAATTTCATCCCCCGTTCCAGATTTTCTGAGTCTTTGGTAATTTGGCTCTGGTATTTATCTGTAACTAACTTGGTGAATTTTTCCAAAAACTCTAGTTTGTTTCCGGCTTTTTATTCGATGGGTTACAGCCGTTTTTTATAGTTAATTAAATTAATATCAATCCTCCCGTTTTGAAATTCTATTCTCTTTATTTATCTGCTATAATTATTAAGGCTATTCTGCACTCGCATCAAGGTTTTACGACATTTTTCCAATTCTCGATCTGTGGGCTGATTCGGGTTAATAGATTGTCTTTCTTCTTCAATGACAGTCAAGTAATTTTTAATCGATTGTTTGAGTAGGCGACTCTGACCGTAAGCCCAGAGTATTTTGTGGCTATCTTCAAATAATCGCATCCAGTCGTCATAAAAATCAGCTAATTTATCGGCGCTTGCTTTGTCAGGAAAAAGAATAATAATAACGTGCTGATTCTCTTGGATAATTTGAATATTTGTCGGAGTTTATGGGCTTTCTTTGATTACCAAGCGGTAGCGCGAAAGTTCAAATATTGTTGCCCCTAGAAACATTCCTTGCCCTTCTAAATCTTGTTTCCAATTAGTATCGTGCCTTAATGCTTTGTAGCAGTATTTGGCGATATATTCAGGGTTTTTGGCATCAGTTTGGGGGAGCGAGCCAGATATCATCCAGGTTTGCCCAATTGTTGCTGGTTGGTTGTTGATTCTTTGCTCAATTTCGCTTTTTAGGTCTTTAAAACATGCAGCAGGTTGATCTGGGATTTCATTGTTGACTGAGCAGTCTAGCAGCAGCCCATAAACATCATTGATACGGACAGGATAGTAATAGCCTTCTAAAGGGTAAGGTTTGCCGCTGGTTGCAAATCTGTGAGGCTCAGTTAAGAGGACATATTCGTCTTCAAAGTAGGTGTCTTTTTGGAATAAAATTTGAGTTTATGGAAATTTTTTCTGGGAATCAGCTTGATTATTGTTAATTTCGTCTTGACTCTCACCTAAGCCATTTCTTAAGTCGTAGAGGAAGAGGTCAAGGGTGGGATAGATGATGTCGTTCATTTATTGTTTGAGGTTGAGATTTAGCTAGATTGAAATGCAGATCCCCCCAACCCCCCAGCCTTCCCAGGCAGGAGCCAGGGAACGAGGGGGACGAGGGGGATCCCAGGCAGGAGCCAGGGAACGAGGGGGACGAGGGGGATCCCAGGCAGGAGCCAGGGAACGAGGGGGACGAGGGGGATCCCAGGCAGGAGCCAGGGAACGAGGGGGGGCTAAAAAAGCAGAGATAGTCTATTTACCACTGATGGGGATTGGGGAAGGAATGTTTGAATTTTTTCAATAATGCTGAGTTTTTTAGCTGTTTCTATAGGGTTGGCAGTTGAGAAAACGTTGATAGCCACGTTGTTAATTTCATTGCTTTTATAGCCATCGTTGACTGGCAGCTTACCTCGCGTTACAGGAATTTGATTTGTAGGGATTGCTGCTGCGAGTTCGGCTGGGGTAGGTAGTAAATTCGAGGGGATTTCGCCATTCAAGGCATCGAGTTGAGATTTAGCGGTTTGATGCAGTTTATTCAAGAGGGGATTAGCTTTAATGACTGTTAGCAAATAGTCTTCGTAGTCCTGCCAATTATCGGGGTCGAGTTGCAGTTGCTCGGCGGCATCTCTGAAAGCGTCTTTTTCATCTTCGCTTAGGTCTTCTAGATCCTTGAGAGCCAGTACTAGAGCGAGTAAGGTTTTGTTAACAGCTACAGACATAAATGTCCTAGATATTTAGTATAAATATAATAAGTTACAAGTGATAGCCGTAGCTTTCCAGATACTCTCTCAAATTTGGTGCTAAGGGATGAACGAACGCAGAGAAGCGCTGGTGGTAGGGATTAATCGTTATCCGTTGTTGAGGGATGGCACAACTAAAAAGCCCCAACATCTGGAAAAACCGGCAGCGGATGCGGAAGCAGTTGCCCAAATTCTAGAAAAATACGGTAATTTCACAGTGCGACGCTTGCCAGAGGTGTATTCCCCAGAGGGAAAGCGGGGAGTAGATCCCAACCCACCATCACACAATCTGGTGCAGGTACCGGATTTGGAAAAGGAGATCGCTCACTTATTCAATCCACCAGGAAGGATTAGACCCGATACCGCGTTGCTGTTTTTTGCCGGTCATGGGTTGCGTAAAGAACAGGGGGGAGTGACGGAAGGGTTTTTGGCTACGAGTGATGTGAATCCCGCTCAAGGCAAGTGGGGCGTTTCTTTGCGGTGGTTGCGCGAACTTTTGCAAAAAAGTCCGGTGCAACAGCAGATTATTTGGCTCGATTGCTGCCATAGTGGAGAATTACTCAATATTTTGGATGAGGCTAATCCAGGGAAGGAAGGCAAAGCAGTTGACCGATGTTTGATTGCTGCGTGTCGAGGATTTGAGGTGAGTCGCGAACAGTTGCAAGGGGAACATGGTATTCTGACGGCGGCACTGTTGCAAGGTTTAAACCCGAACGCGGACGTTGATGGCTGGGTGAGTAATAATAAGCTGGCGGATTTCATTAATAAAAAGATGTCCGCAGAACTCCAGCGCCCGGTTTTTCACAATTCCGGTGGGACGATTATCCTTACGGATAGAACCCATGGGGCGCAAAGGCAGGTCGATTCAAAGCTGAAGGGCAAGTGTCCTTACAAATCCTTGAACTATTTCACGCAAGAGGATGCGGTCTTTTTCTACGGGCGAACGGAACTGACGGATATATTAATCGATCGAGTTCGCAGGGAAAATTTTACCGCCGTGTTGGGGGCGTCGGGAAGTGGTAAATCTTCGGTTTTGCGGGCGGGATTGCTTTATCAACTCAAGCGGGGACAAAAACTATCAGGTAGCGCTCGCTGGAAATACTACGATCCTTTTACCCCGGGCGAACATCCCCTGCAAAGCTTGAAGAAAGCGACTGGCACAGATGCCCAGAATTTCAAGCAGTTTATTGCCACCCTGAAAACTGAACGGGTGGTGCTGGCGATCGATCAGTTTGAAGAATGCTTCACTATGTGCCAAGACAAGCAAGAACGAGAGCAGTTTTTTGCTTGCTTGTTGCAGGCGGTGGAACAAACCAACAACAAACTCCGCCTAGTGTTGGCGATGCGGGCAGATTTTCTGGGCAAATGTGCTGAATATGCACAGTTAGCCAACAAAATTGACCGGCATCTGGTGACGGTGAAACCGATGACTCGCAAGGATATAGAACAGGCTATTGCTAAACCCGGTGAACTGGTTGGCTTAAAAGTTGAGCAAGCTTTGGTAACAAAGATGACTGAAGATGTAGTCGGTTCTCCCGGAAGCTTGCCCCTACTCGAGTACACCTTGACAGAACTTTGGCAACAAGCGCAAACAGGGCCAAATCGCCATCGGTTGACCCTGGAGTCTTATTATCATCTCGGTGGCATCGAGAAAACGCTGTCCAAACGAGCCAATCAGGTTTATAACTCGCTTCAGGACGAAGAGAAGCCAGTTGCTAAGCGCATCTTCCTGGAACTGACCCAGTTAGGTGAGACAAGCGATACGCGCAGGCGGGTACGCAAGGAGGATTTAGTCAACCAAAGGCATTCTCTGGAACTGTTGGATCGGACGATTGAGCAGTTAGTGAAAGCGAAGTTAATCGTGACGACTCATGAATCACAATCTGTGAATGGCAAACCGGGAGTGATTTTGGATATCGTCCATGAAGCCTTGATTCGTCATTGGCAGGAATTGCGCCAATGGGTGGCAGATAACCAAGTGGCATGGGAAATTGAGCGCAAGATTGAAGCTAGGGCGAAAGATTGGGAACGTAAGGGAAAGACGGAGGATTTGGGTTTACTGCTGCAAGGGGCAACGTTAATAGAAGCTGAGACGTATTTGAAGGACTACGGCAATCTTGGACTGCTTGATGGTATTGCCCAAGAGTTTATTCAGGTGAGTCAAAAGGTTCGCGATCGGCTCATCCAAAAAGAGTTAGAACGTAAACAGCGAGAACTTAAAGCTGTTAAGACTAGGAATCGAATTTTAGTTGGATCTTTAGCTGTAGTGAGTGCAGTTGCGATCGTGGCTGTTGTTCAGTGGCGAGATGCTGAAAGGCAGAAGACAATTGCAAGACTAGGGGAAAGTGCGGCACTCGCCAGTAATCTGGTATCGGCAGCGCCTCTAGAGGGCTTAATGCGAGCTATTCAGGCGACGGGTGAAAGCCAATCCTCATTGGGGCAGGTTCTCAACCCGGTTCAGTCCAGTTTGCTGGATGCGATCGATGTAGCCAGAGAACGGAATATCCTGAGAGGGCATCAGGATGCTGTCTATTCTGTGGCATTGCGCCCGGATGGGCAGAGGATTGTCTCTGGGGGCGCTGACGGCACGGTGCGGTTGTGGGATAGCAGCGGCAAAGCGATTGGCTCCCCCATCAAAGCGCATCAGGGTATTGTCTCTTCTGTGGCATTGCGCCCGGATGGGCAGAGGATTGTCTCTGGGGGTGAGGACGGTACGGTGCGGTTGTGGGATAGCAGCGGCAAAGCGATTGGCTCCCCCTTCCTTGGGCATCAGGGTGATGTCTCTTCTGTGGCATTGGGTCCGGATGGGCAGAGGATTGTCTCTGGGGGTGCTGACGGCACGGTGCGGTTGTGGCAAGGCAGTTGGGAAAGGTGGCTCCAAATAGGGTGCGACAGGTTACTCGATCATCCCGTTCTAGTTGAGCCTGAAACGAATATTGACGAAGAATCTGAAACGATTAAGTTCGCTCAATCCGCTCGTTCTACCTGTCAAAAATTAGCCTGGAATCCCAGCGAAAATGCCCGGTTTCTGGTCAATCAAGGTCGGGCGATAGGGCAAGGAGGAGATTTTAAGGGCGCTATGGCGAAGTTTCAAGAAGCCCGGAAATTGTCTCCCAGCATCACTATCCCATCTGAGGCAGAAGTTGGATGGTGGGCAGCAGGTGGTCTGGTTAAAAATGGTGAGAAGCTAGTCAAGGAGGGTAAGGTCAAGGAAGCGCTTGCCGCCTACAGGGAGGCACAAACTTTAAAGCCAACCTGGAAACTTCCTTCTGAGTCTTGGAATACCCTCTGTCGGTACGGCAGTCTGCACGGACAGGCGGCTGAGGTGATGAAAGCTTGTGAAAATGCGGTGACGGTTGCACCTGAAAATGGAACGTTTCGGGATAGTCGCGGTATTGCCAGGGCGATGACGGGGAATACCGCCGGGGCGATTCAGGATTTTCAAGCATTTATAAAATCGACTGGCTCGGATGAGGAGAAAAAACAACGGCAAGGCTGGATTGATGCCCTCAAGGCTGGTAATAATCCCTTCACCCAGGAGGAGATTAAGCGTTTACTTCCGGAGTAATTGAAAGTGCGCGGTGTTGCATTCCCTACAGAAATTTGTCCTTGGGGCAGTTCTCATACCAATTTCCCTTGAAAATGCTACAGCTCAAAGTATTGTAGGGGCGGGTTTTACCAATAATATAATGTCCGGTCGATTACCCATAATTAGGAGTAGGGAACACGAGCAACGTTATTTGTGTGTCTGAGATATCTATGATGTTCCCTACGCAACGACGCGGTGAGGTTTTTTTATTATGGGCAATTCAACGGACATGATATAACCTTTGACAAAAACAAACCATTCAAATAAACCCGCGAAGCGCCTTGTGTGGCTTCCTTGTCACCAGCCCTCAAACAAGGGCGATGAGAGCTTAATCAATCGCGTTTTTCTTGTATAATCTCACTTTCAGCGTCATAATATAAGCCAAGCAAACTGTTAGTTAAAGAATTAATCGTGCGCTCAAGTTCATCAAGAGAGAGTAGGTCTAATCACATCTTGCACCAGTCCCAACGTCCGCTGTGGGACTTAAGTCCCACAGCGAGTAGCTCAAGTCCTCTTCAGAGGACTAAATACTTACGATCAAAAGCTTTCAGTCCTCTTAAGAGGACTTGAGCTAAAAGCCTTTGAAATTGATTTCCGGGCGGGCTAAAACGGCAGGTGCAAGATGTGAGTCTAAAAACTTAGACTACCGCTGTGATATGCTCTGCACTACCAGCCCGTCCTAAATGTTTATCCGATACAGGACTTACGCACGACAAACCTATCACCTTTGTTTCAAGCTACGATCTTTAGTTCCAAAGCGACGATTTTTCATAGAAACTTTGGTGTTTGCGTAAGTCCTGCGATAGTTGCAGGGACACGGCGAGCGCAAAATGTTCGCTTGTACATAATATTTCCGATGCCGTGTCCCTACCCAGAAACCGGGTGTCTAGGATCGTCGTGGGTAAGTTCTGTATAGCAACCGCATTAGCGTAATGAACGTTCTTAATTTTTGAAACCCTTGATTTGAAGCCCTTCAACCCCATTGCCCCCAACCCCTAGCCCCTAGCCCCTAGCTATATGTGACAGCAAGGAAAGCGAAGCTTTTGCATCCACACCTACCCAGTTTTTGACTATGCTGTTAGAGGCGAAGCTTAGGTATAAATTAAGGAAGTTAAGCCTTCGCTTTCGAGCCTTACCCTTAGTCATCTATGTTTCCAACTGACCCTGCCGCTGCTTCTGGTAGTGGGTTTCGCGCCTTGTTTGAGAATCGACCCTTCATGAAGCTGTGGAGTGGACAGATCTTGTCCCAGATAGCGGATAAGGTGTTTTTGGTGTTACTGATTAGCTTGGTTGCACAACCAGCGTATCAAGAAGGACTCCCCGCTTGGCTGGCTAACTCTCAAGCGATGCAAAATGCCGAATCGCCAAATGCGCTGCTGAACTCGCTGATCATGGTCGCCAATACCCTACCAGCGGTTCTATTAGGTTCGGCGGCGGGGATTTTTGTCGATCGCTTCGACAAGCGGCAAATTATGTGGATTACTAACGTGCTGCGGGAGTTGTTAGTAATTGCTATCCCGCTGCTGCCTAAACAGTTTACCGTTTTGTTGGTCGTGGCATTTTTAGAATCGATATTGACGCAATTTTTCGCCCCGGCGGAACAGGCGGCGATTCCTTTACTCGTTTCCCGCCAGGGGTTAATGTCCGCCAACGCCCTTTTTACCACCACGATGATGGGTTCTTTGATTGTGGGTTTTGCGATTGGGGAACCGCTGTTAACCTTGGCTAAAACCTTTGGCGGGTCATTTGGGCCGGAAATTGCCGTCGGCGCGTTATATCTGTCGTCAGCGGTGGCAATTTATCTGATTCCCGTGAGAGAAAAAATAATGCGGGGGTCGCAGGTGGATCTCAACCCTTGGAGCGATTTTAAGTCGGGGTTGCGATATTTGAGAAAAGACCGTTTGGTCAGCAATGCGATGGTGCAGTTAACGATTTTGTATTCGGTGTTTGCGGCGTTAACCGTGCTGGCGATTAATATGGCAGAAGAAATTGGCCTCAAAGGGACTCAATTCGGCTTTCTGCTCGCCGCCGCCGGGGTTGGGATGGTGTTGGGTGCAGCATTGTTGGGGGGAACTTGGGGCGCCAGCTTCCAGCACAAACCTTTGCCTTTAATCGGTTTTTTGAGTATGGCGTTTGTTTTAGGTGTCTTCACTTATGCCAATCGCCTATGGTTGGGTTTAGTCCTCAGTGTATTCTTGGGCGTGGGTGCTGCATTTGTCGGCGTGCCGATGCAAACTTTGATTCAGCGACAAACGCCAGAATCGATGCGGGGTAAGGTGTTTGGGTTTCAAAACAATGTGGTGAATATTGCTTTAACCTTGCCATTAGCGATCGCAGGACCCCTCACCGTTCAGTTTGGCCTGCAAGTTGTACTGATAGGTATGAGCCTTTTGGTAAGCTTTGTAGGCTTCTGGGCTTGGTATAATACGCGCAACGTGCTGCAAGATGCAATCTAGAATTCTTAACAAAACCTGCTCCAGTTCCCCATCCTTCCCCTGTGCGGTGGGGATGGTGTGCCGTGGGAAAATTAGGGGTACCGCTTCGCCCAAGCAAGCTACGACGCCCCTAATTTTCCCAATTTCTTGCCCGATTGATATAACAAAAAACTAGACAACCAAAACGACCACCCTTAATTTGTTAAGTTTTGCACACTAGCTTTACTGTTGAAGGTGTATAGCAGTAAGATGGATTAACCGGGAGGTGATATTGAGTGTTGCACAAAGCCTTAAAAGTCCGTCTATACCCATCAAAAGAGCAAGAAATACTTCTAGCTCAAACATTCGGATGTAGTCGTTGGTGGTGGAATTATGGGTTAAACAAATCAATTGAAACGTATAAAGCCACGGGGAAGGGGCTTGGGCAAGTAGCGCTCAATTCACTGTTGCCAAAACTCAAAAAGCAAGAAGAAACGCGGTGGTTAGCTGATTGTTATAGCCAGGTTTTACAGGCTACAACGCTCAATTTAACCACAGCGTACAAAAACTTTTTCGAGAAACGCGCTGGCTTTCCCCGGTTCAAGTCAAAGCACGGTAAGCAGTCAATTCAGTATCCTCAAAACGTCAAAATTGTAGATGGCAACCTCAAACTACCCGGCAATATCGGGGTGGTAAAAGCTAAAATCCATAGACCTATTGAGGGTAAGATAAAGACTGTTACCGTTGGCAAGACTCCATCAGGGAAATATTTTGCGTCCATATTGACCTTGTAGAAGGCGAAAAACCCTCTACAAGGTCAGGCAAGATTTACGGTATTGATTTAGGGCTAAAACACTTTGCTGTCGTTTCCGATGGTAAAAAAGTGTCAAAGTATGAAAATCCCAAGCATCTTGCTAAGCACGAGAAAAATCTGAAACGCAAACAGAAGAAGTTGGCAGGCAAACAAAAAGGGAGTAAATCAAGAAATAAATACAGGAAAGTTGTTGCCAAGGTGTACGAACGAGTCAGCAATTCGCGGCAAGATTTTCTACATAAACTTAGTCATAAGTTGGTCAGCTAAGCCTTAGCTGTCATAGTAGAGAACCTTCATGTCAAGGGCATGGTTCGTAACCATAATTTGGCTCAGGCAATTTCTGATGCTGGATGGGGAACATTTATCAACTTTCTAGCCTACAAACTAGATCGCAAAGGTGCGAAGCTGTTGGAAATTGATCGATGGTTTCCTAGTTCCAAGCTCTGCTCTAATTGTTACTATCAAGTCGATGAAATGCCGCTAGAGATAAGGCAATGGACTTGTCCTCATTGCGGCACTCATCATGACCGAGATGGGAACGCGGCGATGAATATTAGAGCAGAGGGTGTCAGAATGCTACAGGCGGATGGTTCAGCCGTCTCTGCTGTAGGAGGCGAGGTAAGACCAAAGATGGGGCGAAAGTCTCATCTACGGCACTCGCCGTTGAGTACAGAAGCCCCATCCGCCTGTGCGGTGGGGTAGTTCACGAGATTTCCTTGCTATAGGGGTTCTTACCGAGATTCGGATCGCAATGAAGATATATCGCCAGCTGGCAACTTCGGATCGCTTAGCCTGAAGCAACATACTCCCATCAGTTTGCCCAGGTGTTTTTCGCGATCGCTTGCTTCTCTTTCTGCTATTTCTGACGCGCAATCTCGACTGCATCAATCGCGCTTACCCGATGCCCGATCGATGTTAATGAAAAATCGCGTAAATAAATATAAAGAGATGCAAACATCCTGTATCATAATCGACACATTTAACTTGCGGTGCTACCGTCTCTTGGAGGCTATAAGTCCCAAGTCCTACCCGTAGTCCGGCGTGGGATACATGGACATCCACGGATGGGAGTCTCCCCCAAGACCACACTCGCTCGCTTTGCTAATTTTATCCGGAAGGGTGCCGGTAAAATTAGCCATTTTGGCAGGCAGTATTTAACCCTAACAGTAGTAGGTGATAAGATAAAGCGCAAGGGGGTGATATTGAGTGCTGCACAAAGCTGTTAAATTTCGCTTATATCCAACGCCAGAGCCAGAAATTATACTCGCGCAACATTTTGGTGGCGCTAGATGGTGGTGGAATTATGCGCTTTCACAATCGATTGAGTGCTAGAAAGAAACAGGTAAGGGATTGGGGCGAAAGGCACTCAATGCACTCCTTCCAAAGCTCAAAAAGGACGAGCAGACTGCAAGGCTTGCTGAATGTTACAGCCAGGTTTTGCAAGCTGTTACCCTTAATATGACGACTGCTTACAAAAACTTCTTTGAGGGTCGTGGGAGATTTCCACGGTTTAAATCCAAGCATCGTAAGCAGTCGATTCAATATCCTCAAAACGATCCCCCCCAACCCCCCTTAATAAGGGGGGCTCCCGAGGGGGGATCAAATTGCCAGGAAAAATAGGCACGGTGAAAGCCAAAATACACAGACCTATTGAGGGAAAAATCAAGAAGGTGACGGTTAGCAAAAGCTATTATGGTAAGTATTACGCATCCATATTGACTGAAATTGAAGGGGATAATCCTCAAGCAGCAAGTGAAGGCAAGGTGGTTGGCGTTGATTTGGGATTGAAGCATTTTGCTGTTGTCAGCAATGGCAGTAAGGTGTCTAAATACGACAATCCCAAACACCTAGCCAAGCATGAGAAAAATCTCCAGCGAAAACAGCAGAAATTAGCCAGAAAACAAAAAGGGAGTAATTCAAGATCCAAGTACCGAAAGGTTGTAGCTAGAGTATACGAACGGGTGAGCAACTCAAGGTCAGATTTTCTACATAAGCTTTCAAGAAAGCTCGTCAACGAAAACCAAGTTGTCGTAGTAGAAAGTCTACATGTCAAAGGCATGGTATGCGCTTCGCGCACGCACTCGCGTTCGCAATCACAATCTAGCTCATGCTATCTCTGATGCAGGATGGGGAACCTTCACCAACTTCTTAGCCTACAAACTGGAGAAGAAAGGTGGCTTATTATTGGAAGTTGACCGATGGTTCCCCAGTTCTAAGCTTGGCTCTAGTTGCTATTACCAGATTGACGAATTGCCATTAGATGTTAGGGAATGGACTTGCCCTAACTGTGGCACTCATCACGATAGGGATGGCAACGCTGCAACCAATATCAGAGCAGAGGGCATCAGAATGCTAAAGGCGGATGGAACAGCCGTCTTACGCTAAGGTCGGGGAAGTAAGACAAAAGGGTGGACGCAAGTCTGTTCTGTTGCATTCCCCGTTGATGTTAGAAGCCCACACTGTACCGATAGGTGAGTGTGGGTAGTTCACAATAGCCAAATTAGACGTTATTAACTGAGGTATGCCCGTGACTTCCCACAGCGTTTCTCAAAAATCGAGTAGTATCAATAATCCCATCGTGACGACGACCCCTGGTGGCATTACCCCCACTGGGAGTGCGGTGCGCGCGACGGGTGCTTTTGCCCTGATTGACAGTCTCAAGCGTCATGGGGTGAAGCATATTTTTGGTTACCCAGGCGGTGCGATTCTGCCGATTTACGACGAACTGTACCGCTTTGAATCAAGAGGTGAAATTCAACACATCCTCGTCAGGCACGAGCAGGGAGCAGCCCATGCTGCCGATGGTTATGCCCGTGCAACTGGAGAAGTAGCGGTGTGTTTTGGCACGTCGGGGCCAGGAGCCACGAACTTGGTGACGGGAATTGCTACCGCACAAATGGACTCGATCCCCTTGGTGGTGGTTACCGGACAGGTATCCCGGGCGGCGATTGGTACGGATGCGTTTCAGGAAATCGATATCTACGGCATCACGCTGCCGATTGTGAAGCACTCCTACGTGGTGCGCGATCCCCAGGATATGGCGCGAATTGTAGCAGAAGCGTTCCACATCGCCAGTACGGGGCGTCCGGGTCCGGTGTTGATCGACGTACCTAAGGATGTAGGTTTGGAAGAATTCGACTACGTGCCGGTAGAACCGGGAACGGTGAAGATTCCGGGGTATCGTCCGACGGTGAAGGGCAATCCCCGCCAGTTGCAGCAAGCGTTGAATTTGATTCGGAAAGCCAAACAGCCTTTACTATACGTGGGTGGGGGAGCGATCGCATCAGGCGCGCACCAGGAAATTAAAGAACTGGCAGAACGATTCCAACTTCCGGTAACCACAACCCTGATGGGCAAGGGTGCGTTTGACGAAAATCACCCGCTGTCTGTAGGGATGTTGGGAATGCACGGCACGGCATATGCGAATTTTGCCGTCACCGAATGCGACTTGCTAATTGCCGTGGGGGCGCGCTTCGATGACCGCGTAACGGGCAAGTTGGACGAATTTGCCTCCCGCGCCCAAGTAATTCACATCGATATCGACCCTGCCGAAGTCGGGAAAAACCGCGCCCCAGAAGTGCCAATTGTGGGGGATGTGCGCCTGGTGTTGGCAGATATGCTGCGCCGCTGCGAGGAAGCGGATATCCGACCCGAAGCACCGCACCAAACCCAACCTTGGCTGGAACGGATTAATGGCTGGAAACAAGATTATCCGTTGGAAGTGCCTCAGTATGAGGATCTGCTGTCTCCCCAAGAGGTGATTGTGGAGTTGGGGCGTCAGGCACCCGATGCCTACTACACGACCGATGTGGGTCAGCACCAAATGTGGGCGGCGCAATTCCTCAAAAACGGCCCCCGGCGGTGGATTTCCAGTGCTGGGTTAGGCACGATGGGTTTTGGGATGCCCGCGGCAATGGGCGCTAAAGTAGCGCTGCCGAACGAACAGGTGATCTGCGTTGCCGGGGATGCCAGCATCCAGATGAACATTCAGGAATTGGGTACATTAGCACAATACGGCATTGATGTCAAGACTGTGATTATCAATAATGGCTGGCAGGGAATGGTGCGCCAGTGGCAGCAAACGTTCTATGAGGGGCGTTACGAAGCGTCCAATATGGAACAGGGAATGCCGGACATTGTGAAGCTGACAGAGGCTTATGGTCTGAAGGGAATGGTGGTGACGCGCCGGGAAGAATTGCCGGATGCAATCGCCCAAATGCTAGCCCACGAGGGTGCCTTCATGCTGGAGGTGCGAGTCAGGAAAGATGAAAACTGTTACCCGATGGTCGCCCCCGGTAAGAGCAACGGTCAAATGATTGGTTTGCCGCAACGCAAACAGCTAGAAGAAGTAACCCACGTGACTTGTAGCAGCTGCGGTGCCAAGAATGCGCCCAATCACAATTTCTGTTCCGAATGCGGGGCGAAATTGTAACTTTGGGTGGTAATGGGTAGTTGGTAATTTGGTAGTAGGGTGAGGAATTCTTGCCCTACTACTTGTTTTTGAAGTGAAGCGATCGCAAGAGTTATACCATTTTCCCTTCTTGATGCGACAGATCCGATCCCCCCTAGCCCCCCTTGCCAAGGGGGGAATAACAGCCCCCCTTGGCAAGGCAGGGCTACTTCATTGTCGTCATAGAAAATTTGAGGAGCTGGGGGAGATACCTAATTTTTCGACTCTTCTTATGGCAATCCTACCGAAATAATTTTCTACTCCGAACATGAATTAGCCCTGCCTTGGCAAGGGGGGTTGGGTTTATTAAACTATGACTGTCGCAGTTTATTGGTTAATTGGGACAGTCCTAATTTTTTAGCCTTGAGATGAGGCGGTTTTTTTGTTCAAAAGAAAGGCCAAACCTAATAAGGATAAACCGACTACGCTGGCGGGTTCTGGAACGCTGGTTGGTCGTTTAAACGGTACTCGGGTAACGAAATTGATTTGACCTGTAGATTCTGTTGATCCGCTTGGAACATCAACTACCGTTCCACAAGGCCAAGGGTAACTAGAACTTTCGCAAAATGGCCGGTAAGCGACCTGCCTAATTACCTCCGATTGCTTGACCCTGTAGGTCGAACCCTGAATAAAAAGTTTACCTGTATTGATCCATGCGGCAATACCTCTAGGATGAACCCAAGTAACCTTTTTAGGTGCTAGGTCGAAGTTCATTCCTACCAAGGAACCCGATTCAAAACGAAAAACTGGAGTACTGATTAAATCGGGATTACCCCAACTTAAAGTACCCGAAGAAATTAAACTACTGGTTGTGTCAAAAGAAAATGCAAAATAAGCGTTTAATTGCGATAGGCTAGCCTCCTCGCTTCCAATTCCCGTCAAGCCTGAAGTCGCGTCATTAAAATACAGAAATCCTTGCCCATAGCTGCTAAAAGAACCAGACCTATCAAAAGAAAAGTTGAACAAGGCAGCTTGTGCGGGGTTAGCTTCTATAGCGGCAAAGCTCAGAATTGTACCAGCTGTTGCGGCAGCTAATTTTTGCAATGTTTTATTCATTGGATTGCACCTGTTATTTAACCTTCTGAGATGGGTGAAAAACTGCATTTTTCAGCCTTGAGATGAGGCGGTTTTTTTGTTCAAAAGAAACGCCAAACCTAATAAGGATAAACCGACTACGCTGGCGGGTTCTGGAACGCTGGTTGGTCGTTTAAACGGTACTACAGTAGTGAAATTAATTCGACCTGAATTTATTACAAAAGGCGGGAGCGTGAAATCAACACACTCAACACGAAAAAAGGGAGGAAAAGGAAAAAACGTATTTCTACAGGACGTGGATGTTGATAATACCGTTTGTGTGAAGTTAGCACCAGTGACAATAAGTTCCTGTTTGGAGCTAGAGAACTGGAAGGGTGACAAAGCCGCACCAGAGAACTTAGGTGCTAAATTTAAATTTATTCCTATCAAGTTGCCTGACTCAAAACTGAAAATGGGAGGACTGAGTAAATCGTCCACATCCCAAGGATCGAAACGAGGTGGTCCAAAGCCAGTAAAAGTTTCAAACTGAAACAAAAAATTTCCCTGCAATTGGGATAAGCTAGCTTCTTCGGTACCAATTCCCGTCAAACCCGAAGTCGCGTCATTAAAAGCTAGAAATCCTGACCCAAGACTTCGATAGCTATCAAAAGAAAAAGTGAATACGGCAGCTTGTGCTGGGTTAGCTTCTATGGCGAGCCAGCTAAGAAATGCACCAGTAGTTAACGCTGTTAATTTTTGCCAGATTTTAGACATGGTATTGCACCTCTTGATCGAGTCAAGTTTTTGCTTTATGGATGGGGAAATTTCACTCGGCGATATTGTTACTCTTGTGTCTGCTTGCAACCCGAAACCTGGGTGCGAGGAACGAGAATCGGATTGCTTTCTGAGAAAATACGGATAGTAATTCCCCTTAGTTATCTATGTAGCACAATGAAATTGACCTGCTTCGATTGGAAGAGCAATTTCATCAAAAAAACACGCTCGCTTCATGCAACCAACATAAACTTTTCAATCGATTAAGTAGGTATACTTAAGTAAATTCACGCAATTAAGAGCATAAAAAAGTACAAAATAACCAGGGCAAGGATTGTAGCACCATAACCGTGGTAACCTGCTAATGACTGGGTGCGTATTGAGCCGCTACCTCTGGGTGGAAGTACCCATGAGGGTACTAGCATAACAAGAACGCATATTTCATCATCAAAGATAAGTGAACCGAGGTGGCTGTCTAATGCAATCGCTCAGTCCGCAGAACAATCGCAACCAGCTGCTTCCCTGGTGGAGAAAGTCCAACAGCAAATAATTCAGGAGTTAGCAATGGAATTACCAGCAAAAATCGATCTCAAAGTTGGTGAAACCTACACGCTCAAATTACCAGGGTTAGGAACGGCAGGGTATCAGTGGACTTATGATATCGGCGGCGATCGCAACTTAATTGATGTGTCGCAGACAACAGCAAAAAGTAGCGAATTTCCAGCTGTTGGTTCCAGCATGGATCGAGTATTTATCCTGGGGGGACTCGCGATGGGACAGGTGACCATTCACTTTATGCAGCGGCGACCTTGGGAAAAAAATCAACCCCCTGTGGCGGAACATACGCTGGAAGTTGATATTAAAGCTTAAAGATTGGAAAAGTTGAAAACGATTAAACGCCAAGAGGTAATCAATGACTTCATTTGAAGAAATAAATTCTAGTATTCAGGCTGCTGATGCCAATTGGGTAGCGAAAGAAACTCCCCTGACTTTGCTTTCTACCGCTCAAAAGCGGCGACTTTTAGGGGTTGTGGTCGATCGAGCGGATTTGGCGGCGGCGATGGCTCGCCGTCCCAGATCTGTAGTGGCTAACTTTGCACCCGCAATCGATTGGCGCGATCGCAACGGTAACCACATCAGTCCAGTGAAAGACCAAGGAGCCTGTGGTTCCTGCGTATCTTTTTGTACAGTATCGACCGTGGAATCAATGGCATCGATCGAACTAGGACAAAAGTTGGATCTGTCGGAAGCGGATCTTCATTTCTGCTCGGATCACGGTGCAAATTGTGACGGTTGGTGGCCTCATGAGGCTTACAATGCGCTCATAACTCGCGGCGCGCCAGATGAAGATTGTTTCCCTTATAGTAGTGCTTTTACTTCAGGCAATCCCTCGTGCATTATTGGTAAAAATCGAGACGCTCGCGCTGTGAAAATTACAGAATCGACCACTGTCAATACTATGGTAGAACGCAAAAACTGGCTGACTAATGTCGGGCCAGTTAGTGCTGTATTTCACGTCTATGAAGATTTCTATTCCTATGGCGGCGGCATTTACAAACACGTTACCGGCGAAGATCAAGGTCTTCACTGCGTTGAAGTGATCGGGTACTCAGAAGCAGAACAATGCTGGATATGCAAAAACTCTTGGGGAACTGAGTGGGGAGATAATGGCTTTTTTAAGATTGCCTATGGCGAAGCCGGAATTGACACCGAATTCCCCTTTTGGACTGTGCGTGGGGTGAAGGTTCCTACAACGGATATTAAGCGGGTTCCCGGATGGTTTGGCGCAGAAAATCAAGGCGCTGGGATGGCGATCGCAGACATTAACGGTAACGGTCGTCCAGATTTAATTGTTTTTCACATCGACAATCCTAGCGGGGAAAATCGCGCCTACTATCGCATTGGCTGGAATGTAGATACCAAAGGCAACGTGACGGGTGATTGGAGTGATATAAAACAGGTTCCCGGATGGTTTGGTGCAGAAAATCAAGGCGCTGGAATTGCGATCGCAGACATCAACGGTAACGGTCGTCCAGATTTAATTGTCTTCCATATCGACAATCCAAAGGGGGAAAATCGCGGCTACTATCGCATTGGCTGGAACTTAGATAGTAACGGCAATGTGACGGGTGGTTGGAGTGATGTGAAGGCGGTTCCAGGATGGTTTGGTGCAGAAAATCAAGGCGGTGGGGTGGCTATTGCAGACATCAACGGTAACGGTCGTCCAGATTTAATTGTCTTCCATATCGACAATCCAAGGGGGGAAAATCGCGGCTACTATCGCATTGGTTGGAACTTAGATGCTAAGGGTAATGCAACTGGTGGTTGGAGTGATGTGAAACAAGTGCCACAATGGTTTGGCTGGGAAAATCAAGGCGCTGGAATTGCGATCGCAAATGTTAGCAATCGTGCCAGATTAGTTGTGTTCCACATCGACAATCCCAAGGGTGACAATACTGGCTACTACCGTATCAGTCAGCCTTTAGACTCAAAAGGTAATGTCACAGGTCAGTGGAATGATGTCAAGCCAATACCCGGATGGTTCGGGTGGGAGAACCAGGAAGGAGACATTGCGATCGCAGATATCAATGGCAACGGTCGTCCTGATTTGGTAGTATTTCACATCGACAATCCCAAAGGTGAAAATAGCGGTTACTACCGCATAGTTTGGGACATCCTTTAGAGTGTTCCACTCGTTCCCAGGCTGCAGCCTGGTAACGAATCTCATATCATGTCCGGTAGTATTGACCTTAATAAGTTCGTAGTAAGGACTTTAGTCCTTATCCGTCATCCTAGCCAGGACTGAAGTCCTTACTACAAACAATTTTTATAAATCAGATTTGCACAGCTAAACTCGGCACATTTACCGCAATCCATTCATACCAACTTTCTAACCCAACGCCAGTGGTTGCAGAAACTTGGAATATCTGCATCTTGGGATTGACCTGCTTGGCGTATTCAATGCAGCGATTTACATCAAATTGCACGTAAGGTAGCAGGTCGATTTTAGTAATAATCATCACCTCGCTAGCGCGGAACATGTGCGGATACTTAATTGGTTTATCTTCGCCTTCGGTAACAGAAAGAATCGCAACTTTTGCCTTTTCTCCCAAATCGAATAACGCCGGACAAACCAAATTACCCACATTTTCAATCATCACAATTGAATTTAGCGGTGGATTGAGTTGTTGCAAACCCCGTTCTACCATTGCGGCTTCTAAATGACAGCCAGTTCCCGTATTGATTTGGACGACTTTACACCCGGTTTCTTGGATTTTTTGGGCATCGTTAGAGGTTTCTTGATCTCCCTCAATCACGTAAATCGGAAATTTTTCTTTTAAGTCATTAATCGTGCGAGTTAATAAGGTAGTTTTTCCGGAACCTGGAGAACTGACTAAATTTAATGCCAGGATATTTCTCCCTTTGAACCATCCCCGATTTTGCGCTGCAATTAAGTCATTTTTCGCCAAAATTTTCTCTTCCAGGGTAACGGTATTACCGTGCATTTTGGCATGAATTTGGGCGACTTCGGTGGCGTTATTGCTGTGATGTTCGTGACTGTGGGAATGGGTAATCACAGTTCCATCCGCCAAGGTATGAGTATGAGTATGATGTTCGTGTGAATTCATAGCAACTACTTCACCCGTTTCGGGATTGGTAATTTTGGATTCAGCATCATCAGAACAACCGCAGGTTACACACATAATTCTTCTATCTCCATTTCTTTTATTTTCAGTTCTTCACCCGCTATTATTTCTAAGTCTGTACTCCCACACCCACAAATGCCAAAAGGCTGTTCTAGGGGAACTTCTGCACCGCAGCGGCGGCATATTGCTAAGCCTGGAATTTCGAGAATTTCTAATTCGGCTCCTTCTATAATTGTACCTTGGCAGCAGACATCGAAACAAAAACGGATGGCATCGGGGATAATCGCTGTAAGTTTGCCGATTTCTAATGTAACTCGCTGCACTTTTGTGCCTTTGGCATGTTCAGCTACAATGGCGACGATATTTTGAGTGATTCCTAATTCGTGCATATTTTATTGGGGAATTGCTAATTGCTAATTGCTAATTGCTAATGGGGGTGGAGGTTTGACGATCTTAGAAACCGGGTTTCTTGCTGCGATCTTTAGTTTCCCAGCGACAATTTTTCCGACAAACCCGGTTTCTTTGCGGGTTTCTTGATTATATTTTTAATTTTCCAGGGACGATTTTTCAAGACTCAGGCAAATTTTCTATATGTAGGGTGCGTTAGCGTAAGCGTAACGCACGATCTATCCCGCTTGAGTTATATGCCAATTGCCATTACATAAATAATGTCTTTATCTGTTCCTAAAAATTCTTGGGTTTCATCGTCGTAATAAGCGCCTATGCCGCTGCATTCAATTCCTAGATAGTTGCTAAACAGATAAACTCTTTGTCCTAAGAAACCTGCCAATTGTACGGCATTTTGATAGTTTCTATAATCCGAAACAAAAAACAACGTAGCGGCGCTATCTCTACCGATAGCTTGGTTGACGCATAAGTAACCGGCTTTTTGGCTGAAATCCCCCGATTTAATCAAATGGTTGCCTTTATACAAACCCGTTTCCATTCCTTCTACTCGATTGATAACCGAGTAGATTTCTATCTCCTCAAAACTCTCTGTGGCGATTGGTTGTTCAACTTGTTTTAGGATAGTCCAATAACTTTCTTGGGAAATCGACTGTTTTTTAAATCGCCGAATTGAACGCCGATTCCAAACCGTCTGGAAAAATTTATCTTTATCAAAGTTAAACTGAGGATATGCGAGTGGTTGTTGGTAACTTTTCACGTCGGCGGTTTCTTTATAGCCATTTTCAATAAATTGATTTGGCTCAAAATAATCTGTGCCGCTGACAAAGGGAACTTTGAGCCTTAAACGCCTGATATTTTTGGCTAAAACTTCCCCAGAAATGGCACAAGCGGTGATAAATTCCTTGTTCTCAAAGCCCAAATCGGCATTGAGGGAAATTTTATCAAAATCAAAGATCAGTTGCAGGTTTCTGTCGTGAAGAGAGGCGGAAGCTTCAATCGCACCGAGATGATGTCCGCTATCTAAAAAACAGTAGCGAATGCTGCGGTCTTGATATTTCCAACTGGAGCGATAATAAACGCAACTGACTAAAAAGATGAAGCCTTTGACAATTTGATTGGGAAAGATGTAACTCTCTACTCCATCATCGATTAATTCGTAGATTAGAGTCAGAGATTGACTGGCGACTTCCAGATGATAGATGCCATCGACGATGCCTTTGATTCCCCTAATTTGCACGTAAATTTCTGTGGGATATAAAGCGCCAGCGGAGGGATTTACGCGCAGTTGATAGGGACCATCTTTATAGATTTTTTCAAAGGTAATGGCGCTGGTTAACCAGATAAAGGAATGGATGGGATTATTTACATCAAGGGTAAACCTCCGATAAAATTTGGGATAGCATTTAAACGGAGAAGGTTGGGTAGATGCATCTACATAATTTGGGTCTATCAGCACTGATAAATACGAGTGCTTGGTATCGTCGTGGTAGGTTTTCCCGGCTATCTTAGCTTGCAGCATTTTTTAGCACTTTGAATACTTCTTTGGTACTGGCGAAATCGAGGGCGCTAAAGTCGTCTAAATTTTTCAATTTTAGGTTGGGTTTGTATTTCAGAAGTAACTTAACAACATCGGTTTTTCCAGCTGAGGCGGCATACATTATAGCGGTTGCGCCGTTGTCGTTTTGATTGTCGATATTGATGTTTGATGCGATTAAAAGCGTAATCAAGTCGCTATGGTTTTTATAGCAAGCGAACCACAAGGCATTGTTGCCGTCGTTGTTTTTGATGTTGAGGTCTGCGCCTGCATTAATTAGGTCTTGGACGATGGCGATCGCTCCCTCTATCGTCGCTTTCATCAATGGGGTATCGCCGTTTTCCCCCCGCTGATTTAAGTCGGCAGGATTGTAGCCTTTTTCTATCAGCCACTGGTTGGTTGTTTCGCTTAGTTGTTGCATCATTTTGCTTCCTCTTTTTATACTAATATTTTCCCAAACTTGCTGGTAACAAAAAGTAGTTTATGCTACTTTTATTCGATTTTATTTTTAAGCTAATTTAACGAACCGCAGAGACACAGAGGACGCAGAGGAAGAGAAGAGAAGAGGAAGATTTTAGCAAATTCTTGGGAGTTGATCGCCTACTAGCATATCTATTATACGTTCTGCGCCGAAGGTTGTTTTTAATAAGACAACGCCTGAAGGTGAAGGAATTGCTTCGCCGATTATGCTGGCATCTTTTCCGGCGGGATGGGTTTTCATTGCTGATAAAACTGTTTGGGCATGTTCGGGTTTTACGACTAAGATTAATTTGCCTTCGTTTGCTAGATATAACGGATCTAGACCTAATATTTCGCAAACGCCTTTGACTTCTTCGCGAATGGGGATAGATTGTTCGTGGAGACGAATTCCTACATTAGAAGTTTGGGCAAATTCATTTAAAACGGTGGCTAATCCGCCTCGCGTTGCATCCCGCATGGCGCGAATTTCGGGACAAATGTTGAGGATGGTTTCAACTAATCCATTTAAGCGTTGACAGTCGCTTTCAATTTCGGTTTCGAGGGCTAATTCTCCACGGGCAATTAATATCGCCGCGCCGTGATTTCCTAATTCGCCGTTCAGAATTACTACATCTCCTGGTTGAATGTTATGGGCGGAACATGTAACGCCGGAGGGAATTATTCCTATGCCAGCGGTGTTGATAAATAATTTATCGGCAGAACCTCGATTAACGACTTTTGTGTCGCCTGTAACGATTTGAATTCCGGCAGCGATCGCGGCAGTTTTCATGCTTTCTACTACCCGTCGGAGGGTTTCGATTGGTAGTCCTTCTTCTAATATAAAGCTACAGGAAAGGTAGAGAGGTTTTGCCCCGCTAACTGCTAAATCGTTGACTGTGCCGTTAATTGCTAATGTGCCGATGTCGCCGCCTGGGAAAAATAGCGGATCGACGACATAAGAGTCGGTGGTGAATGCGAGTCTGTCTCCTTGCGCGATTAAGGATGCTAGGTCAAAACTCGCCCAATCTTCGAGTTGGGAAAGGATGGGATTATCTAAACTATTTACAAATACATCGTCGATTAAATCCCGCATCGCTTTACCGCCGCTACCGTGGGCGAGGGTGATATGGGTATCGCGCACTTTGCCGCGTTGTCGCCTGGTTTGTTCGATGTTTTGAAATAGGGGATTTTGGGCTGGGTTTGTATGAGAGAAAACGTTCATAATTAAATCGATTTGTCTAAAATTAAGAGTGTAGTTACAAGTAGACCTGCTTTAGCTATGACACCACGCGATCCAAGGATAGATCCGCGAGTTGGCGATATTTTGGAATTGTTTGACAGAACCAAATATGAATGCATATCGCTTTTGGTTTCGGTTCATCAATCGGGGGAAGAAAATCCAACGGTTCGAGTCCGCAGGCAGGATGGTAAATCCAAGGAAATAAAGGTTTATTACTATTCCCTGGGAGTTTTCCAAAATCGGGTGCGTAAGGCAAGGGTGAAGTTTGTTTCCAATTCAGATTTTGATTGGGCGGATGCGCCTCGAATTCCACATGCAGAGTTGAGTTGATTGATGGGTGGGTTACCCTGTCGCTAACGCACCCTACTTTCAGAGTTGAGTTGATTGATGGGTGGGTTACCCTGTCGCTAACTACTTTCAGAGTTGAGTTGATTGATGGGTGGGTTACCCTGTCGCTAACTACTTTCAGAGTTGAGTTGATTGATGGGTGGGTT
>NZ_JBHFNP010000196.1:0-57105 GCF_041929235.1 Microseira sp. BLCC-F43 | reverse complement strand
CACCTTTACTGAAGCCTTAGAAGCATTTCGTACAGCGATGTCTTTTCGTTTTATCGAGTGGTTGAACCACAATAGGGACGTATTCTTCGCTTACAAAGCTAGTTTGGGCTATATTTGGGCTTGAAATTTGTTTAAGTCCCGTTATTTTCAATCCAATCCAAACCTAATTGGGTATAAATTTCCGCCCTGTAGTCCTTGGTAAAGAAGCGATCGCTTTTCAGTCGTCGGGAAGCCATCAGAATAAATACCCGAAAAGCTGTATCGCTAAAACCAAAGCCTTCTGGCAAATCTTCGGCAAACAAACCCACCATCAAATCTACACTGTCGATGTCGTTGTTATAGACTTCGCGCAGTTCTTTCGCCCATTGTGGATTGCTGGTAATTTCTTCAAAAGATTTTACCCGCCCGCGACCCACGATCTCGCGAAAACGATTGTAACGAGGGACGCCGCGTTCGCGATCGCGCAAAATATCCACCGCAGCTAAATCAAAAATTTCCCCGTTATCTAGGACAAGCTGACGCAGGAAGTGGGGATAATTATGCAGCGTTACGGCACCAGGATGAGCAATTCCAAACGAGTAGAATAAATCGGACATTTTCACTTCTTCCATGAAGCCACGAGTTTGCTTACTAAACACTTCGCGAAACTCTTTCTTCACTACAAATCGACCATCTTGGTGTGAATAAAATTCCAACTCGTCTGGAATTAGAGGATGCATCCGATAGACAGAAACGAATTCCTCAGTCAGGTAGTAGGGCGCAGTATGATGATCTTTTGATGAGCCGATGATGCCACTAAGCATTTCGCTGTCACCGATGCGTCCCAGCATCTTTTTGAAATCCTGACCCAGCAGTCCCCACCAGTTGGTATTCATGGCAATTTTGGTCGCAGGATGGGGCAGGATGGCGGGAGTCCATTCTACGGTATGGATTTTAGCTAGCAAAGCAGCGTTAATCAATCGGGCATGGTCGAACAGATCGTCATCGCTCCATTCGGGGTACTCTTGCTTTAGGCGATCGCAGATAGCATTATGTTCTTTGACGAACAATGTATGCAACATGCTTAAACCCACCCACCAAGTACCGGGAAAACCTACATCGTCAATCCCGTCTGTTGGGTGCATTGGTAAAAAGCCATCCTCATCAATAATCATTTTCCCATCTACATGGGAGCGGAGTTTGTTAATAGTCTCCTGGTTACTGCCATAAATCTGGGAAGCATCCCACCAATGGGTCACCTCATTAATAAAAGTGGGAGGATTGCTATTATCGTGGCGAGTCGGGTCTGCTAAAGTTTTTTTGACCTCCATCTTGCCATATTCTTGCCGCCAAGGGTCATCCTCTTCTACAGGAATTTCGACTTTATTATCTGGTTGGTTATTGCCATGGGTGAACCAGTCATGGGTTTGGAATTGAATCCATGAAGCAGCATTGAGATTTAAGATAGTTGCTGGATGAAATTTATCTCGCGTCAATAACACTCGACTGACATTGCGAGGATTTGGGTTTAGGAGATTTTTTGCATCAACTTTAGCATCAGAGAGCGGCACATTCCGTGCCAGCCGGGTGCCAGCCATCCCCATTTCCGGATGGTCGAGGTCATTGTAACTTCCATCAGCAGTACGAACCACCAAATGGCGATCGCTAGGACTTGGAACAGGTTTAGGTAGTTCATCTTTATTGGGTATTTGTGATGTATCGTGAAGGTTATTTTTCCGCAAAGCATTGCGGAACTGAAGGAGTTTAAACAGGGCAATAGGGGTAGGTAGCTTATGCCAAGGAATTCCAAACATAGCAATATTCCTGAATTACAAAAGAGGGATTGATCTTCAACTAGCTGCCGCTAACTCAAAAGGTATAGCGGCAGAAGGTAAGGTGACAGTACCCTTGAGGGTACTTGTAATTTCTCACCCTGTACTCGAGATTCTGCTGCCTTTACAGCGGATTGCTTTCTGAGTGAGGCAGGACTTACGCAAAGATTCTAAATGTAGGGTGCGTTAACCAAGTGTAACGCACCATCACCATTGTATATGGAGTTGCTACGTAAGTCCTGTGAGAGAAAGCCTTAAGACTTAGTTTGTCAAGCGCGCTGCCATTTTTGCTGCTGGCACACGAAAGTGTACCTCATACGGCTGCAATCCGCTGTAACTCTTTCTGCAAATCTTTCATAAAGGCGAGAAAGAAGTCTTTGAAAACACAAGCTCGTTCTGAACTACCCGCCCCGAAAGTAAAGAATATATCATGAGTTTTAGCAGCAGCTTTGCCGATTTGCATTAGCACTACTGTCTTGCCTGGAGTTGTGGGAGATGAGAGCATACCATCAAAAGTTGATGATTTGATCGCAATCCGAGGCGCTTGGGGCGTTAGGGGATGTTCTGTAAAGATTTCTTCCACAGGTTTATCGAGGTTATCTTTTAACTTTCTTAACCCCCCTGCCGTCGCTTGCACCACCTCGCCGATGTTATGTCCAACATCTAAAATATGGACATCCTTGGCTAGGTGATGTTCGCAGTAATTCATGATTTCCTGCTGTGCTTTTCTGCCGCGTATATATTTCCACGGCAAGATAGCCTCGGTTATTTTTTGGACTGTATTGTTGGCAGTTTTGGTGATGTGCAGCGGAATCTCTTCTCCGAAGAATCTCCGGTTAACTACTTGCACCATTGCATGGGCAAGAACCTCGTCCGAAGCATTATTTTTCAACAATTCTGCGATGGTTTTGACATCTTCTTGGCTATAACTTGTGGCAACTTTTTCCTCAAGATAAGCTCGTCTTGGGTGGTAGGTAGGATTGGCAGTCGATTCAAATGGGCAAAACCACAAGTCGCGCTTATCGTCATGGAATTTCGTAGAGCGAAAGTAAAACTTCACCCACCCTGGTAAGGAGGCTGTATCGTATGCATGTAAGCGGTCTACATCCCCGGAAGTCTCGATTTTTTTAATCTTTTCGGGGTCTGAGACAATGATGATGTCTAACAAAAATGGGATTTTTATCCGCAGAGGATTGAAGAAAGATTTGATGGTCTTTAACATTGTTTATTCTTCCTTGAGCTTGTGAAAATATAGTCACTTCTCCTCCACCATCTTCTCTACCATCTCCATGCTTAAGCTTTGGGCGCAATATTTCAGCCCTGTATGAAAGATATTTTGGGTTAGGTAGATAATGTTGATACACAAGCGATCGACCTGTGTCCGGAAAGTTTTATATTCAGATCTTGCACCGTGGCTAACACCTTAGTTTCTTGCAAATAGCTGAACTTGAAAGCCTAGATTTTTGGTAAAGAAACCCGGTTTTTCCAGGCTTGTTGAGAATGGTGCAAGATGTGAGTATATTTACTTTATTCGCGCAGGTAGAATACCTATTTAACAAACCGCAGAGACGCAGAGAACGCAGAGTAAAGAGAAAAGAAGAGGTAGCTGCTAATTTTAAAGCGATAAGGCAGTATCAAGGGCGATCGCTGGCAAATTGTGCTAAAATTAACTGTTATATCATGTCCGGTCGATTACCCATAATTAGAAGCCGGGACACGGCACGATTAACGTTATCTGTTTATCCGAGATATATATAATGCCGTGTCCCTACGCAACTACTCTGTGCGGTTTTTTTATTATGGGCAATTCAACAGACATCATATTACTAGCTGACGCTTTAACATTTGAACAGTTTTTAGCAGCCTCTTCAATACTGGGTGAGTATTTATATTTATGTTTGTTAGCTTTGGTTGTGTATAATTTTTGATATTGTAGGGGCGGGTTTTACTAACAACCTTTGGTAAAACCCGCCCTACATTGCTGGCTTAACAGAATGCAACATTAATTCTAGCTGACGCCTTCTACTTGGGCAACATCCAACAGCGTCTTCAACACCGAATCCGGATTTAAGCTGATGGAATCTATTCCCAATTCAACTAAGAAACGGGCAAATTCGGGATAATCGCTGGGTGCTTGACCGCAGATACCGATTTTGCGATTATTGCGTTTGGCAGATGCGATCGCCATTTCCACCATCCGCTTCACGGCTACGTTTCGTTCGTCAAAAATATGCGCCACTAAAGCAGAATCTCGATCTAATCCTAACGTCAATTGAGTCAGATCGTTAGAACCAATTGAAAAACCATCAAACACCTCGCTAAATTCATCCGCCAAAATTACATTACTCGGCAACTCGCACATTACATAAACTTGTAAGCCTTCGTTACCAGGCTGAGCCTGGGCGATCTCGTTACCAGGCTGAGCCTGGTAACGAGATAATCCATGTTTCGCCATTTGGGCTAACACTTTTTTCCCTTCTTCCGGCGTGCGACAAAAAGGAATCATTGGGATAACATTTGTCAAACCCATTTCATCCCGCACTCGCTTCAAAGCTTGGCATTCCAAAGCAAACGCATCCCGATATCGCTCATCGTAATAGCGAGAAGCACCCCGCCAACTGAGCATCGGATTTTCTTCTTCGGGTTCAAACTGTCGTCCGCCCAAAAGATTGGCATATTCATTGCTCTTAAAATCGCTCATCCGCACGACTACAGGATTGGGATAAAACGCCGCAGCAATTTTCCCCATCCCTTGTGCTAGCTTATCTACAAAAAACTCGGATTTGTTTTTGTAGCGAACAGTCATTTCGGCGATTTGAGCTTTGACATCCGCATCTTTTAACTCATCAAATTTAATCAATGCCAGCGGATGCACTTTGATATGGTTAGCGATGATAAATTCTAACCTTGCCAATCCAACTCCATCATTAGGAATGGCTGCCAAACTAAATGCTTCCTCTGGGTTACCCACATTCATCATAATTTTGGTGCGGGTACGGGGCAGATTTTCTAAGGTCACTTCTTTAACTTCAAAAGGCAATAACCCTGCATAAACTCGTCCTTCTTCCCCTTCAGCACAGGAAACAGTTACTATTTGACTTGTTTTCAAAACATCCGTTGCATTGCCGCATCCAACAATTGCTGGAATTCCCAACTCCCGCGCAATAATTGCTGCGTGACAGGTACGTCCGCCAGCGTTAGTGACAATTGCACTTGCTTTTTTCATAATTGGTTCCCAGTCGGGGTCGGTTTTATTGGTAACCAATACTTCCCCATTTCTGAACTGGTCAATTTTATGCGGGTCTAAAATAACGTGGACTTTCCCTTGACCAATTGCTTCCCCAACGCTGCGACCTTTGGTTAAAACTATGCCTTTTTCTTGCAGGTGATAGCTGCGTAATATATTGTTCCGTTTTTGCGATTGTACGGTTTCCGGACGCGCTTGGACGATAAATAATTCATTCGTTTCTCCGTCTTTTGCCCATTCGATATCCATTGGGGTGTAAGTTCCCCGCACTTCGCTGTAGTGGTCTTCAATAATGCAAGTCCACCTCGCTAATTGTAGAATTTCCTCATCGGTGAGGGCATATTGTTTCTGTTCGCTTAAGGTGACTCGTTCTTGTTTGGTAATTTTGCAGCCACCATCGTCGCAAATGAGTTTGAATTCTTTCGTCCCCAGCCGTTTTTCTACAATTGGGCGAAAGCCTTGTTTTAAAGTGGGCTTAAATACCAGATATTCATCTGGATTAACTGCCCCTTGCACTATATTTTCCCCTAAACCGTAGGCTGCGGTAATTAACGCGGCATTTTTAAAGCCAGTTTCGGTATCGATAGAAAACATTACCCCGGAAGCAGCTAAGTCAGAACGTACCATTTTTTGCACGCCGACGGAAAGCGCCACTGCAAAGTGATCGAAACCTTTCGTATGGCGATAAGAAATTGCCCGATCTGTAAATAACGAAGCAAAGCATTTATGACAAGATTCTAATACGCTTTGAACGCTTTGCACGTTGAGGTAGGTTTCCTGTTGTCCGGCGAAGCTGGCGTCGGGTAAGTCTTCGGCGGTGGCGGAAGAACGGACGGCGACGTTTACATCGGTGCCGTAGCGACTGCACAATTGTTCGTAGGCTTTGGCGATCGCATTCCGCAATTCGCCAGGAAATGGCGTGTGCAACAACAACGCCCGCGCCTGTTTCCCCCTCTCGCGCAAGTTGTTCACATCTTCCACATCCAAGTCTGCAAATAACCGCCGCAGCTTGTTTTCGATTCCCGCCGTCTCGATAAAATAACGATACGCATACGCTGTAGTTGCAAACCCCATTGGGACGCTAACTCCTTTCCCAGTCAGCTGTTGAATCATTTCCCCTAACGAAGCATTTTTACCCCCCACCAAGGGAATATCGTCGATCCCGACTTCATCGAACCATAAAACGAGCGATCGCTCTCTGGATGACTGAGGCGATTTCTCTTGCGCTGCCATCACCATATATTTACCTACTACCCTTCCTATAGCCTCAGTCTAGCGACGCCAACAGGGGAATGGGTAAATTTGTTCATATTGTAACTAAATTTACAATTTCTTTGGGATCGCTGTATAGGCGCAATTCTTTGGTATAATGGAATACAGAATGCTGTTTCTTACCGCCAAAGCAAGCACATCATATTAATTAGACTTCTTCATTCAAAAAACTCAAGGGCAGGCAGAATGCCTACCCCACAAGAGTTATGGGAGAAGTTTGATTCGCGTCCCAAATTTTACCTGGGAACGAATAATAAAGGCTGCCTCCCTTCATAGGGCAAGTTGTATTGCTGTCGGGTAATGTCGTCCCATCGTTGTTGTTGTTCTATTCTAAGTTCCTCTTGTCGTTGTCTATATTCTTCTTGTTGTCTTCTGAAGTTTTCCGCTGGTTGTGCTTCTCGTAGTCGGTATTCTTGTTGCTGCCTTCTCCAGTTTTCTCGTCTTTGTTGCTCCTGCTGTCGGATTAATTCATCTAGCCGCAGTCGTTCTTGATTGTACAACCATCGCTGTCGTTGATATGAAGAGCGCGATGATTGCCTGTGTTGATTTGCCTCTACTATTTCTGCACGAGCAGGCAAACTCATCGATAAAATGGCGATCGCCAGCGATGACAATCCTAATTTCATTAGCACCTGACGATTAAACATAGTATTTTACCTGAATATTTAGTTGAGATTGCTGAATTTTATAGCCTTTATTCTATTTTAGCGCTCGCGCTATAGTAACGCAAGTTGCTAATTGCTAATTGCTAATGCTCTAGTTAATTCATATCAAGCTCAACTCAGCACTGCCCTAAAATATCGTTCGTATAGATTGCAACTGGTCATGGCGCGATCGCCCCGCAGGTTGACCAATCCCATCCCTTGCAACTTAAACCCATACACCTGCTCTAACTTGATCGGTGCTTTTGCTTTCACCACTTGTTGTAAAGCTGTCAGTACATCGGGATGCTGTTGTAAATACCACAAAATTCTGTGCAGGTGGTCGCTATAAATTCCCGGATCTGAGTCAGGTGTTTGAATAAGTTCCTCTAAAGTCAAATCGCGCGGCGTTAGATAGTAGAGGGCAAGGCGTAGCAAATAGGGATGACCCCCAGTTAAAAACATCAACTCGGCTAGTTCATCTTTTTCTAAATCGATTCCGTGACGCCCTGCCAAATCCTGCACCTGTTCCCAGCTAAACGGGCGTAACTGAATCGATAGCCCGACTTGAAACAGAGAGCAATTGATATTGAGAGGAAGATAAACTTCTGTAGAATTGATCGCTACTAGCCGGAGTTTTTGCCAAATTTCGCTATTTTTCGCTTCCTCATGCCAAGATCGCAATAAAGAGAAAAAATATTGAGCAATTTGGGGATGAGCAAAAATTTCGTTGACTTCATCCAATGCCAAGACAATAGGACTTTCTATTTGCGCCAGCAGATAGTCTTGGAAATAGCTCGTGCAGCTAGCTTTACTGCCCAAATCTTCATGCCAATAATCTTCCAGCTTGGGTTCTAGCTTCAGCTTGCGGCTGATATTAAAAGCGAACCAACGCAAAAATTTATCCAAGTCAGCGATCGTTGCTTTATCTGCTTGCAGCAGATTCAAACTTGCAGTGCGGTACCCTAGCTGGGCGGTAAAAGCCAAAATTCTAATTGATAGCGAGGTTTTGCCCATCTGTTTGGGAGCTTTAATGTGGAGAAAGGCTCCCGGATTGACAATTTTTTCGTAACACCTCTGTTCGTAAGGGACTCGCTCGATGTAAAACGGAGAAGCCAGCGGTACTTGTCCTTCAGGAAATTCCAACTCAATCGATTTTACAGTTGGGATAACCGCGATCTGTTTACCTTGTATTGGTGCAGGATCGCCCATCTGCACTTGGCTTACCAGTTTCCGTTCCAGGACGGTGTGAATATTAGTTTTATTGACATTTTCTCCTAAAACTTCTGAGAGCAACTTCCACAGCTTTGGCGCAACCCCTTGCTTGATGTAGCTGGAAGAGTAGCCTAACTCTTCAGCAATCTGGTCATAGGTTTTGCGCTGACCTTGCCATGATTGCCGCAGCACAGATACTTGCAGATCGCTCAGAGATCTACCTGTTTTGGCAACAACTAATTGTTCTGCCAACGTTAATCCTTCGTAGAGATCTACCATTGTGTTAACCCCTAGTAGGTATCTGCTTAGTTGTTCCTACTGAGGGTTATTTATAATTTAACGCATGTCAGGATAAAAATTTATGGTAGATGATGACTTCATTAAAATTTTAAATTTGTAAACACCTGCTCTGATTCTCTGAATTTTCTGTCTGTAATCTGGCTAGTGAAATTACTTAAATATCATTAGCGATCGACCGACTCCGATCCGAATAAACACGTAAGTAGAGCAGGGTTGGAGGTGGAGTTTTCGGCTGCTACCAGATCTAAATTCAATCAACCTGTCTCTTGAGAAAACCACCTCAAGGGCAGGCAGGATGCCCACCCCACAAGAGTTGTTGCAGAAGTTTATAGCGGTTTGCACGCCCATGAGGTACACCTGAGTTTGTCAAGCGCGCACCCTTAAGGGTGCGCGCTTGCCAAACTCAGCCTTAAGGCTGTACCTCACTCACGTGCAATCTGCTGTAATCGAGTCAGCACTGCTCAGTAGATCTACGGTCATCTTAAACGGGCAGGGAGGCGCTGGGGGTTTTTCAAAGACTTTACCAATAATTTTTTTTGGGGTTTGGGGTAATGTCAAGTAATACTTCATATCATGTCCGGTCGATTACCCATAATTAGCAGCCGGGACACGGCACAATCAAAGTTATCTGTTTGTCCGAGAAATCTATGATGCCGTGTCCCTACGCAACAACTCTGTGAGGTTTTTTTATTATGGGCAATTCAACGGACATCATATCACTGGGTAGAAAGGCGGGATGCACCCATCCCTCAATTTTATTGCAAGTCGCCTTGGAAGAGATTGTGTTGAATCGTGCTTAATTCAGGTGGCTATTTGCAACAACCTGCTGTTTGTTGCGCTTGAGTTTTGCACCAGCACCCAAAGCACCGAAAGCTAGCAGACCCAATACTGAAGCGGGTTCGGGAACCTGAGTTGCCTCAAAGTTGGATATCGTTACAGATGCAGGACCAACAATATTGTCTAGAGTATTCACCGCAAAGCCGAAGATATCGCCTGCCTTAACTAAAGTACTATACGTTCCAGACTGCGATTGAGAACCATTAGGATCGGTTAGTTGGGTAAAGACGCCGTTGTTAAGGAAGCCAAACGGGTCCCAAAAGGGGCCATCTACGTCTTGAGTGTTGTAATTCCAATTAAAACTAACCAAACTATTGACTGCTGCGGTCGTGTAAGCAGTCAGACCAAATGCGCCAGACAAGTTGTCGCCTCCTGTGAGGGTAATAGATTCAGGAGCGTTGCTGGTATCTACAAAACCGTCGGCGTTTAAGTTAGTAAAAGTCCAATTACTCGGAGCGTATGAACCACTGAAACCAGCAGCTTGAGCAGGGTTGGCACCGATAACGGTAGCGGCACCAACTAAACCAATCGTACCGGCGGTTAAAGTAGCGAGTAATTTGTTGCTCATTTTTTTTCCCCCTTGTTGGCCTTTTTTGGCTGCAAGTAACGTGAATCTTTCTTGCTTGTTTTCAGTATGCCAATTCAGCCCATTTGGGTCGATATATAAAAGTTCTTATGTTAATAAACAGGGTAAAGATAAAGGCTTTTACTAACTCTTTAATCAACTCAGGGTTGATTTTAAATAATTTTTACAATAATCTTTGCACTTGGGTATTGACAAATATTGCTATTTTACCATCACCAGATATATAGACAAAATGCTTTTTATGTCAATATATAAAAACTCGCATGTTTGCGAACAAACGCAGCTGTAGAGCGATTTGACTGGGTTCGATTGCCAGGGATCGGCAACAGTCCGTACCAACTACAGTCGATCCCAACTATATAGATGCGATCGCTGTGAGATTTCCCTACACACTTAATAGATAGCTGTGTTCTATTTTACAGTTAAATACTTAAAGTGGCACGCTCTGAATTATTCAGGACTTACGCAAGGGCGTTGCCAGAAACCCGGTTTCTTGGTTGATCTCTCGTTTCCAAACCAAGGATTTTTCGTATCACCAAAGTTTCTTTGCGTAAGTGGTGTTATTCACAGGACTTAAGCACGACTCGGCACCAAACCCTAGCTTACCCAGGGTGCGAACGCGAGTGGGTGCGGTCGGCATATCGCTTTTGGGATGGGTGGATGGGATAGGGGAGGGGATACGCACACCCGACGCTACGGGATATGCACTCTGGTATTAACTCAAGTTGCTAGTTATCTCATGCATAGTAGCTAATGGCTAATGGCTAATGGTTAATCTCAGGGAACATCCTAATATTAGAAATTAGCAATTAGCTATTAGCAACGCCCAAGTTTATCACTAGCAACTTGCGTTATTAGCTGTAATTTTGCTAAGCTTAGCAATACACGCTCCCGATCGGGCGATTAAAATATGACATTACCCACAATTACTGAAGATACAATTTCCCTGGCGGCGGGGGACGAATTGATTCTGCGATTTAGGACTTGGGAAGATTATGAAGCTTTGCTAGCGCGTCGAGAAGATAAAGCTGGATTGAGAATTCGCTACAACGGTAAAACCCAAGAAATTAGAATTATTTCACCATTGCCCAGACATGCCAATCAAGTCGATTTATTAGCAGATTTGGTAAAAGCTATACTGCGACATGAAGGTAAAGATTGGGACGCATTTACCCCAATTACGCTAAAGCGCATTAAACAACAGGGAATCGAACCAGATTACTGTTTTTTTATTGACAATCGCGCCAGTATTTTAGGGAAAGAACGCATCGATTTAGAAACAGATCCTCCCCCAGATTTAGCGATCGAAATTGACCTAACTTGCAGTACTAAACCAGAAGATTATCAAGCGATCGCACCTGTGGAACTCTGGATTTACCGTCAAAGTCAATTATCGATCTATCAGTTCGATTCACAGCAGTATCGAGAGTCTGAAATTAGTCGGTGGTTTCCCGGTTACGATCTCAAAAGTTTAATTCCTCAATATGGCGATCGCGGCTGGGAAATTGGTTCTAGTGTCGCGTTGCGCGAGTTTGAATCAGTGCTGCGATCGCTATGAATAAATTTGATATGGGAGAGATGCGATCGCGTAGCTAGCCCTTGGCATATCGCTGCTGCTATAATAGTGATAATTCACTTTCGCTCGCGATTGGAAAAACGATGAGCAAAGAAAACATGACGCTAACACTGGATAGTGAAAAAAAAGCGGCACTCTCTGCGATCGCTACCCTAATGGATCGGGATATCAGCGAGGTGTTGAATGACGCGATCGCTACCTACCTAGAAATGTATCAATCGCTGCTTGCAGAAATTCAAAAAAGCCTTTCTGAGACAGAGACAGGAGACGTGGTTAGCGAAGAAAAAGTTCGGGCGATTTTTGCAAAGTTGATCCGTGAAAGTATCTACCGAGAGGGTAAAGTAGAGTTACTGGAAACACCGAATGGCATCGATGCAGCCAAATTCACAATCGCTTTTTTGCCCAAAAATGGCTCTGTAGATTTAGAATCTCGCGGTATAAATCGAGAACAAGCTGCAAATTTGCGTGCTAGACTGCAAAGTTTTGCAGAAGATTGGAATCGTCCAGAAATGGATGTATACGATGCCTTATAATCGCGGTGAAGTTGTGTTGTTTCTGTTCCCAGATTCCAATCTTCAAACGGCTAAACGTCGTCCGGCATTGGTGATTCAAGCTAATAACATTGGGACGGGCTTATCTCAGACTATTGTGGCAATGATTACCAGCAATATGGCTCGTGCGGGACATCCAAGTAGAGTGTTAGTAGATATAACAACGCCCGCCGGAAAGCCAACGGGATTATTAACAAATTCGGTGATTATGACCGACAATATTGTGACTGTTCTAAACTCAGAAATTGACAGATCAATTGGTGTTTGGTCAGATATGACATCTGTAGATGTTGCACTTAGGCACACATTAGGACTGTAGAGATCGCTTTTGGGTTTGGATGAGGGGAGAGGGGGTGCGCCAAGCAATCGTTGAAGGGAAAAGGAAGATTAGTCAGGAGGAAGAGATCGCATTGTCAGGTTTTTTTGGGGTTGATGCGAGTCTGTTTGTTTAATGGGGTGGGATGCGATCGCATAACTGACAGCTAGAGAAGTTTGAGCTTGTCTCAGACTGCTTTGAGGTACTCCGTTACAGGCTTCAAATCGATGTCATCGTTGGAAGTCAGCATTTTAAACAGATGACGCCCAATTCCAGCAGCGATCAAAGTTTCCATATCTCGATCGAGCTTTGACCAGTCCCCATAGATACCGACAAATTGAGTTACGCAAGCTAAAGATGAATCTTTGGGGTCATTTACCCCCGTGTATCTGTACTCAATATCAAAACCTACTTTTTCCCCAATTTCTTCAATATCCCAGTCCACTAGATCCAGATCTGTCGCTTCAATAGCTAAGGCGATATGACCCGGTGGTATAGGATCTAGGGGTTCGCAACACCAACCAAAAGAAGAGTTCCATACACTTTGACCAACCGATTCTCGAATTCTCATGGGTTTCCCTCACTCAAAGTAGCAACGAAACCAGGCTTTCCCTTCAGGACGAACATCTGCAAGACGCCGTTCGTATTGACTTGCTAAATGTTCGCACTTTTTTTTGGCTTCTTTTAGGTTATACGCTTGTACAGGCTCGTTGATGGGATTGCCAAGTTCTTCTTTTTCGCGATCTGGATCTCTCACTCATCCCCCTTTTTGCTGCTCTTGCTGGATGAGGATGCTTGCTGAGCGTTTAACCACATCTCGATTGCCTTTTCTAACCCTTCTCCTATACTTAGCTGCTTAAGATGCTGTCAACTTGGCATCACGACTATTAGCAACATCGAGCCAACCTTGAATAGCATCTTTTAAATTAGCCATCACCTCCTCGATTGTTTCGCCTTCAGTAATGCAGCCAGGAAGCGCGGGAACCTCTGCCCAATAGCCACCTTCTTCTGCTAGATGAACGATTGCTCTGATTTTCATACACAAGCTTGAGCTAGTTGTTAAAAATATTCTAGCAGCAATTTCGTTGCGCGATCGCATGTGTGGTAAGGTTACGAGCGTTCGCGTAGCTAGCCCTTGGCATATCGCTTTTACAATTGGTGGATGGAAGTGCGATCGCCGATTGATAGAGCTTCAGTGTTACCCTGAAATTACAGCATCGTTTGGTAACAATTACCTCATTTCCTACTAGGAGGAAGAAAATACATGGTAAATATCTTCCAAATTGACGAAACTCTCCTTCAAGAAGCGCTTGCTTTGAGTAACCATCCAACAGCTACACCACTGATTGAAGCAGCTTTACGCGAGTACATCCAACGTCGCAAACAACTGAAAGTATTAGAATTGTTCGGTACTATTGACTACGAGGAAGATTATAACTACAAGCAACAGCGACAAACAATATGAATGTCATTGTTGATACTTCTGTTTGGTCGCTGGCATTGCGGCGCAACACGCCAAATGATGCGATCGCTTTTGGGACTGATAGATGAGAGAGGTGCGATCGCGTTGTGAGAAGATGCGAAGTATTTGAGAATTGATCGATCGGAAGGGATGCGATCGCATCTGTGGTGAGATGGTATGCGATACGCCTCCAGCACGCTACGCGATCGCTTTTAGAATTGATCGATGGGAGCGCGATCGCGTTTCCGGCTCGATCGTAAGTTGCTATACTTTAACCAGTTGTTTTGCTGAGCTGATTCATGCACGTCATCAGTTACCGACGTTTGCGAGAATATGGCAAGACCCATAGCGATTGCCAGGAAGCTTTGGATAACTGGTATAAAGTTGCTCAAAAAGCAGATTGGTCTAGTTTGGTTGAAGTTCAGTCTGTTTTTCCCTCAGCAGAAGCGGTTGGTAATTTTACAGTTTTTAATATAAAAGGGAATAAGTATCGTTTGATTGTAAGTATTGATTACGAGCGACAATTGATTTATATAAAATATATTTTGACTCACGCTGAGTATGACAAGGAGAATTGGAAAAATGACCCTTACTTTTAATCCAGATAAGTATAGCGAGTTACTTGTTAAGTATCAGCCTAAGTTAATTAGAACTGAAGCGGAGAATGAAAAGGCTTTGGCGATTGTTGAGGAGTTGATGCACGTTTATAACCGAACGCCAGAGGAAAATGAGCTTTATGAGTTACTGGTAACTTTAATTGAAAAGTTTGAGCAGGAGTTCTATCAACCAGGGAAGGCTTCAAATCCTTATTCAATGTTATTGTTTTTGATGGAACAGCAGAGCGTTGAATCGAAAGATTTAGAGGAAATTTTGGGTTCTCGTGAGGTTGTGACTGAAATCGTTGAAGGGAAAAGGAAAATTAGTCAGGAGGAAGCGATCGCATTGGCAGCTTTTTTTGGCGTTGATGCGAGTCTGTTTGTTTAATGGGGTGGGAATGCGATCGCATGTGTGGTAAGGTTACGAGCGATCGCGTAGCTAGCCCTTGGCATATCGCTTTTAGGATTGATGGAATTGAGAGCGATCGCCGATTAATAGAGTTTCAGTGTTACACTGCAATTACAGCATTGTTCGGTAACAATTGGGTCATATCCTAATTGGAGGAATAAAATAGATGGTAAATACCTTCCAAATTGACGAAACTCTCCTTGAAGAAGCCCTGGCTTTGAGTAATTATCCAACAGCCACAGCACTGATAGAAGCAGCTTTACGCGAGTACATCCAGCGACGCAAACAACTGAAATTATTGGAATTGTTCGGTACTATTGACTACGAGGAAGATTATAACTACAAGCAACAGTGACAAACAATTACCTAGAAATAAATCAATGGCTGCGAAAGGCTTAGAAATCTAGAAATAGCTGAGGAAAACTGATATGCAAATCACTCTTGAAATTCTCGACAACATCGCCCAAACAACTCCCTTAAGCGAAGCCGACTGGCTGCGAGAAATCGCGATCGCTTTATTTCAAAAAGAACTGATTACCCTCAATCGCGCCAGCAGAATCGCCCAAATGCACCAAATTGAATTCCAGAAACTCCTTGCTAGTCGCGGTATCTGCGTTCACTATGATGTTGAAGACTTTGAACAAGACATTCAACATTTACGCGTACGCGGCTGGTTATGATTGTCGTCAGGATGCACGACTTTCTTCCAGCAACGCACGGATTAGCTACAAAAACTTACTGCTGGGAACTTTCTGGTTTTACACAACACCCTGGTTGTACGCTTAAAGACATATTTTCACCATTACGGTCGATTTCAAAATTCAGATTATCTACTAAAAAAAGAGAAGATTGAACCAATTGTTGTACTTCAGCCGCACGGCTAACTTTTGTTCCATCAACACTTATAATAATATCCCCCGGTTTAAGACCAGCTTTAGCCGCAGAGGAATCATTAATCACTTCTATAATTAGAACACCTGTGTCTTGAGTAATCTTGAAAGGCAAGTTACCCTGCTGATTAACCTGATCTCGAACCTCTGTATTCAGTTCATTCATTCTAATTCCTATAGAAGGATACCCAATAAACTCCCTATTTACAGGTGATTCCACGCGAGAATTGTTACTTTGCTCTAGCGAATAGTTGCGGAATATTAGTGAGCCGTTTGGTTCTATGGCAATGAGAAAATTATCAGTTGCATAGGTAGAGCTTGGATTTTTAGTATCGACATCAACAGGATTTTCTCCCTTTATAACTAGACCTTTAGCAGACGACCACAATTTCATATCTTGCTTGATAGTTTGCGTACCACCTTGCCCATTAGGAAACCGAACTACCATAATTCCTGAAGACCCTTTCATAGAAAGAACTGCCTCATGTTGAATAATACCATTGGCAAACTGTAGTTTCCAAACTCCGTTTGTATTAGTAAAGACATTGGGACTAGGTTCAACCAGTTCTCCAAATATTTTGTCTATAAGCTTTTCAGGTGGAGGTGGAGGTGGAGGTGGAGGTGGACAAGTTTATGGAGAAGATGTCGCTGGCGATGGTGGCGATGGAGGAATAGGGGGCTTCGGAGGAGGCGGAGGAGGCGGAGGTGGAGGTGGTAAGGATATTGATTATCAGGATGAGAATGAGGATGGTGATGGAGGGATATTGGGCGAAGGTGGCGAATTCGCGGGTGCTGGAGATACTGGTGAACGGACGAAGGATGATGATAAGCCTGAAACTCCAGGCGGTGAAGGCGGTCAAGGAGGCGGTGGTGCTGGCTTAGGTGGTGCTATCTTCGCCAGAAGCGATGCTAAGTTAATAGTTATCAATAGCAATTTCACAGACAACACTGTTGAAGGTGGAACAGGGGCGGAATCTGGTCAGGGGAAGGGTCAAGCTATCTTTACAGAAAATAAAGATGAGCGCGACAACGGTGACTCCGTAAACTTCAACAACGATGATATACCTGCACTCAGCATTGCAGTAGCCAATGCAGTAGCCAATCGAAATGGCACTGTTGAAGAAGGAGAGAAAGCCCGATTTACAATAAACGCTGACAAGACCTCTAATGGTGATGTTAAAGTCTATTACTACATCAGTGACGTTAATGGTGCTGAAATAAATAAGGACTTCAAAGCCAATGAAGCTGACACAATAATCTTGCCGTCCGGGGAAACAGAAGTAACCTTAGAGATTACTACCTTAATCGATAAAGTAAAAGAGGGAGATGAAAGCTTTACCATAACGCTTTTACCAACCAATCAGTACAAGCGTGGGACAAAAACAGAATCTTCGGCCACAATCACCATTAAAGATATTAACTACACAGCTGAAATTGATTATAGTAAATCCAAAGTAGAAATTACAGAAGCATCTGATCCTTTGGAATCTTCCACCAAGAGCAATGAAATTGACGTAGATAAGTTAAAATCTATCGGTTATGTCACCGTTAAGTTAGATAAGGCTGTCAACGGAAATCATTTTAACAACGCCCTAGCTGCTGGCTTACCTGTTTACTACAAGATTGAACCGAAAGGCAATGAGGGAGAAGCAAAAGACTATCTCGCACCTCAGTATAACTACAATGACACAGTACACCCAGATAAAATTGTTGATGCTGTGGTCGTCCCTGTCGATAAAGATAGTGCCAAACTCTATTTTGCTGCGCTTCCTGATGTAGTGAAGGAAGCACCAGAAGAATTCACCCTCACCATAGAGACGTTTACTGATAGCAATATCAATACTGCTCTGAACAACGTCCTGGGTAGTGAATACCAATTTTATGAAGTGGACAGTACTAATAGTAGTGCCGCTCTCACAATTAATGATAGTGACGAGTTCCAGGCAGAACTAATCGTCGTCGATAGCATTAATGAAGAAGTAGTCAGTGAGGAAAACCCTCTGGTTCCCAGCAGCGACGGTAAAGTTAGCTTCAAAGTCAAATTAGGCAGTCAGCCAACTGCGGATGTCACAGTTAATGGTGTTACCTTTACCTCAACGAATTGGAATCAGTATCAGCCTCTTAGCGTTAATGCCACAGTCGGTACACCAGTCAGCTTAAACGCCACTAGCGCAGATAGCAATTACAACAATAAATCTATCGATTTACCGACGGCAGCTCAATACAACAAGCTGAAGATCGCGGAAGGGGATAGTCCTGATGTCAGTCAGCGTGAATTGTTTATCAACGTAACAGCAAAGTTCCCGACAGTTAAAGAATCAGGGACAAGCGACGAGAGCGGATTTAGCATCAATCTGAGTCAACCTATATCAAGAGAATTGACGGTCAATTACACTCTGGGAGGTACGGCTCTAATAGGAACAGACTACGATCTCCTGGGACAAAAAACTGTCGGAAGTTTAAGTATTCCCAAATATACCCGTAGTGTTGATATACCCATCAATGCGATCGATAACTTTATCGTTGATGGAAACCGCGATATTACAATTACCCTGTCTGAGTCTAGTGAATTTACCATCGACGAAAAGCCAGCTACCATCACGATAGAAGACAACGACAAACCGGCTATAATTATCAGCCAACACAACCCAGATCGACCCAGCGATCAAGATATCGCCTACTTAATTCCTAAAATTCAAATTGTTGGAGAAGATGGTCAGGGAGGGTTAATCGTCCAAGAAAACGAACCTCTCGTGGAAAAAATCACCTTCACCAAAGTGGGAGAAGAAGGTCGTGCTATCTCTAGTGGCGCTAGCGGTCAAGGATTGACCAAAGAAATCTGGGTTGATATCGAAGGGGATACCATCGAGGAGTTAATTTCAAGTCCATATTTCCCCGATCAGCCTTCAGAAGCTTCTATTATTCCAGATTTTAGTGTTGAGCAAAATACAGATGCTTTCGGACGGTTGCGCGGGTTGCTCACTCCCCCTGAAAAAGGAGATTATACGTTTACCGTTGAGGGAAATGATACAGCCGAGCTTTGGTTAAACAAAAATGGCTCTAATTACGAGGGTAGAGAGAAAATAGCAAGCGGTGACACCATTTCCTTAGAAGCAGGTCAGCAATATTACATCGAAGCGCTTTACAAAGAAGGAACTGGCAACGGAAAACTAAATGTCAAATGGACAACACCTAGCTCATCAGATAAAGAAACCATCTCCAGTCAATACTTAACTCCGTTCACCATTAATAAAGGCTTTATCAAAGAAGTCTGGAAAGATATCTTAGGATCTAGGGTTGAGGATTTAACATCAAAGGAAAATTATCCTAATAAACCTTCATCGGTAGCTTGGCTACCCAGATTATTAGATGTTTCCAATAGTGGAGATAGATATGGAACGAGAATCCGGGGGAATTTAATTCCACCAGAAACTGGAAAATACAAATTATGGATTGCCTCGAATGCCAATTCAGTACTGAAGTTGAATCCAGAAGGCACAAATCCTGAGCAAACCCAGACCATTGCCAAAGTAGAAGGAACAGAAATTTATGGAACGGCAAAACTAACAGGACTGACACTAGGAACGCTTCAACCAGGGGAGGTAGTTCAGGTAGACTTGGAGCGGATTAATGATGGTAAAGAATGGACGTTTGAGTTGACTACTAATGTTAAACCTGTACTCGTCAGTGACAAGTTACAACTTATTAATGAAGAGGGAAATATATCTGAGTTTGATTACTCCGTTAGCCAGGAATCAGGAGAATCCATAGGTGATAATAAGTATCGCAATACCTGGAAAATAAGTAACAGTCGAGGGAAGCAAATTTCATTTAAATTTAGAACACAGAATCCTTTTGTCAGCCAAAATCCAAGTCTTGAAAACCCAAAAATTGATGTTCACGATTTAGTAAATCCCGAAATAGACTTTCCCCAGTATCAACAGTGGGATTGGAATGACAGCCAAGAATCAGAAGAAATTTTCCTAGATCAAGGAAAGCAATATTACATAGAAGCCCTTCAAAAAGAATATCTTGGGGACGATTATCTATCGGTAGCGTGGCAAACTCCTAGTAGCAAGGTGCCAGCAGTGATATCGGCTGAATATCTCACCCCATCAAATATAATCATTCCCGTCAGAATATCGGCAACGGTGGTGGAAGAGGAAAGCAATAGCGAAATTCAGCTCAAGATCGAAGATCAGGAATTTGAATACAACGGGAAAACATACAAAGTTTCTGGGTTAACGCTTAAGAGTGACGGTAACCTAAATTTCTCTTCCGGATTTATTGGAAAAATTGAAACGGATACCGCTATTAATAACGCGGAAACCACTACGGTACAGCTGACCCCTGTCGAAATCAGTGCAGAGAATGAGCGAGAAGTTACGTTAACGGAAGGGCAAGTCGCGCGATTGGGGTATCAGTTGGCGACACAACCAGAGGTTGATGTAACGGTAAATCTCACCGTCATGGAACAAGATAGGGGGGCGGAGATACAACTATCCAAGAAGGAATTCACCTTCACTCCACAAGATTGGAATCAGCCTCAATTTGTAGAAGTAACTGCTGTTAAAGCTGGTGAAAACTACGCAGATTCTCAGATACAGATAGTAGCAGAATCGCTGCAAGGCGGAAGCGAATACGCTGGGGATAAACCATTTGTAAATGTCTTAATTGTCCCGAAACAGTTAAGCGATGACTACAGAATTACCATCAAAGCTAATGAGGAAGTTACCAACCTTGGATTAGATGACACAACTGTAGATGAAGGCCAAAATTTAAGCGCCATTCAGGTTCAATACCGCGCCGAATCTGATGCTGACCCAGAACCAGTTACTTCTTGGGAATGGAAAATTGAAAATGGAGCGTTAATTGCTCAAGAAGGCGCAGAAGAGTTACTCCGCCTGGAATGGAGTGACCTAACTCTCCCCATTCCCCAGGGAAATAACCCCAACTTGAATTTAAACGTAAAAGTCACTTCAGACTTCTTCAAATCAGGGTGGAGTAAGGGAGAAGTAACGATTTCGGGAATCAAAATCTACTTTGCGTCTAAGGATGGGGTAGCAAAAGACCCGGATGCTAAAGTCACAGTCAGTTTAGTGAACGGTCAACCGACAGTAGAAGCACACTTCCAGTTAGTCGGTGAGACGGGAGTAACTGATGTGACCTCTTTCTCTTATACTCCCCAAGGTGCAGACTTGCCGATTGTCGCTTTTGTCGCAGATCAAGAGAGCATCATTACAGAATTCGGTGAACTCAAGGTCGATAATTCCGGCAATTGGGAATTTGAACCCAATATTAATTTCACTGCCGGGAAAACGATTGTCTTTACGGTCAATCCAGGTTCTAAAAACATCACCATTACCCCACCTGCGAACTACGATACGCAAGCGCAGATTATCACCAGTCAACTCGCCCTACTCGATAAAAAAGCCACCCGGGTGACAATATCTGCCAGTTATCCTTCAGTAGAAGAAGGGCAAACAACCCAGTTGAAGTTTACACTCGCTCAGCCAGATGATGTAGACACTAAGATTTACTATGAAGTCGAGACACCAAATGTCAACGCTCCTGGCAATATCGCCCTCTCTCTAGAAGACAATCGCTACATCAGTATTGGCGAAAATGGCATCCCTTTAGGGACAGAATTTACGGTAGAACTTTGGGCGCGTCCCAATCAATTCACTGGAATTCAGGGTTTATTAGCAGCTGGTGAACAATACCTGCGTTTGAACAATCGTCAAATCCAGTTCAACATTGCATCACCAGAGAAATCTGTCAATATACCTGACACGATTCGTGATGATGAATGGTTCCATATCGCTTATACGGTGGATGCTTCTGGTCAATCCAGCATATATATCAACGGACAAAAACAATGGAGTGAAAAACAATCACCTCTAGAATCTGCGCCGAACATTACAAGCATCGGAAAAACGGGAAACACAGATTACTTCAAAGGTCAAATCGATGAAGTGCGCTTGTGGGATGTTGCTCGAACAGAAACGCAAATCCAGCGATCGCGCTCAACAACCGTCTCCCAGGACGACGCCAACCTTAAAGGTTACTGGAACTTCAATCAATTAACTCCCCTCAATCTCGTGGGTGAAACCAGTACATCTCAATTGATTGCTGCGGACGGAACAGAAATCTTAGATTGGAAGAATCCCGCACTGTGGGAAGTTCGACAATCAGCGACTTCAGGAGAAGATTACGAACCCATCAGCGGATTTGCAGAAACTCAAACCAACCTGTTCAATCTGGATGCAGGAAAACTCGGCGGTCGTACCACCTTTGCTGTTGCTGATTTCAATAAAGATGGAAAAACCGACGCGGTGGTTCTGGATGAGTACGGCAACCTTTATTACTACGAAAACATCGGGCAGACCGCATCAGGTAACCCACAATTCAATGCGACCAAACTTAGCATCAAGCTAGAAGGAGCTAAACCCCTCACCGCAGGAGATATCAATGGAGATGGAGACATCGACCTGCTAGTAGGAAGCGAAGACGGAACGATCGCATTGATTGAGAACACAGGTAATGCGATCGCTCCCACATTTAGCTCCCCCATCCAGGAAAGATCCGATGGTAGCGTCCTCAGCTTTGGACAACCCGTATCGCCGACGCTAGTAGATCTCGATGGGGATGGAATATTAGAACTGTTCACCATCACTAACTCTGGAGAGATTTCCTCCTTCAGTAACAGCAAAACAGCTTTCTTCCGACAACAACAGAGTGCTGTGAAATCTCTCTCCGCTCGATCTGGGGAAGGATACTTCCTGCAATTCATCGATCTAGATCGAGATGGCGATCTTGACTTGCTGATCGACCACCCCAAAAACCGAGCAGGAGAGTTGCCAGGTACCTTACACTACCTAGAAAACTTCGGAACCTCGGAAAAACCCTACTTCGTCGAGGCAACTGACTCCTTAATCGTCAAATATATCGCTCCCGTGCTGCATCACGTGACTTATGGGCAACAAACCCTGAGTCATCCTTACGACCAAGTAGAATTCTATGCCTTTGCAGATTGGGATGGAGATGGTGATGCAGATCTCTTGGTAAGCGATAACGAGGGAGTTATTCACTTGCAAGAGAATGAGAATTTAGGCTACGTTACCATCCCGGCAGATCAAACCGAGGCAACTATCGATGTAACGACAATTGAAGATCATAAGGTTGAACCGAAAGAGTTTATTAAAGTCAATATCTCTTCAGGTTTAGTCGATAGTCAAAAATACTACACCGACACCTTGAATAACTCCGCCGTGATTGAGATAGTCGATAAAGATCAAGCGGGAATAGTATTGCTAAATACTGATGGGACACCGATCTCCAAACCAGTAAGTCTTGCAGAAGATAACCCAGTAAGGACAACCTATCAAGTTAAATTAAACAGTCGTCCAGAGCAGGGAGTTTATCTCAAGATCGCGAGTAATAGTCTCAAAGATGGCTTAGTTGCCAAAACAGTGCAAGGGGAGTTAAAAGGCGAAATTACTCTCTACTTTTTACCTGATGAATGGAATACACCGAAATCATTTGTAATCGGTGGAGTGGATGATTTAATTGACGATGAACAGGCTGAATTTAAATATGTCATCAAAGCGAGCAGCGCTGATTACATCTATAACAGCGTAGTCAATCAGATTGATGCTGTTAGCGTGAATAATGACAAAGCTGGAGTCGATATATCCTTAGATAATCTGCCCAATGAAGCAGGAACAGTAAGTCTGGCAGAAGGAGCAATCAACACTGTTAAGGTTAAATTAACCAGCCAACCCACCGTACCTGTAACCGTCATCCTAGATCCAATTGACAAGCAGTTGACCCTCTATCCACAGCGGAAGATCGTAGAAATTAAAACCGCTGACCCGGTTACTAGAAAGTATAAGAAGAGTCGCTCAGATGCATTTGTAGGCGAATATGGAACCTTAACTTGGGAACCTGATGGGCGATACTCTTACACTCAACATAAACCAGCTGATAAAGCAGGACTGACCGATAACTTCTCCTACGCGATCGATGATGGTTACGGTGATATTAGCCACGACCACCTAGGGATTGATCTGCCCTTCGAGGAAGGAGTAAAAATGCCCTTCAAGGAAGGAGTAAAAACCCAACCTCTCATCCAAGAAAAGAAAGGGAATCTCTTCTATAACCCCAACCAACTTGCAGGAGATCCAATCCGACTCACGTTTGATCGGAGCAATTGGAACCTAGAGCGAACCGTAGCGGTAGCTGCTGTCGATGACGATATAGTGGAGTACAACCACGGTTCCCAACTCAATGTCAAAATAGCGGATCCAGAGACAGCGGTCATGGGAACTTATGGATCGATCTCTTGGACAAACTCAGGAGAATTCACCTATACCCTGTTGAATGGATTAACCATAGAAGGTGAACAAACTCTGAGCGAGCGGTTCTACTTTACCCAAAGCACAGATCTCAAGGCGAACCATTTGCTCGATTTCACCATCGCTCTTGGCGATCCATCTGAAGCGACAGAAGAAGAAACAAAGCTCATCGTTACAGCGAAAATCGATGGGGAAGATATTGAACCACCTCTCGCGCTAGAGGATGGAAAGTATACAGGTACATTACCTAACCCAATCACGGGACTAGGAGTCGAGAGGATGGATGCCGTTTATAACGCCCTCACTCTAGCTCCTATTCCAGTCAATATTGAGGACAACGACAAACCCATCATCCGCGCCGCCGTTAACTTGAACGCCCAAGAAAACACTTATCCAGGGTACTTTACCGTCACCGTTGATAGCGGTCCGGTGGAATATCCAGGAGGGATTGGCATTAAATATACGGTCTTCGGAACTGAAGATAACAACGGCGCAACCGCTGAAAGACAACGCCACGAAGGCGACCCAGGACCTGATTTTCAAGGGTACGAGACAGAAACACTTCGCACAGGGACTCTCTATATCCCAGAAGGGAAACAAAGCGCTAGTCTGCCTCTGTTCCCGATCGACGACTCCACGCCCGAAGAATCTCTAGCGGAGCGATTTGAAAAGATTATCTTGAAAATTGAAGCTCCGAATGAAGGGGATTACTATGCATTAGATGCCAGAAACCCTGACACTCAAAAAGCAGGAGTTCGGATAATCGATAACGAAGAAGTCGGTCTTAAGTTCCTGCTGCCGGATTCAGGGTTCGCAGTAGATGAAGGTGGGGAAACTGCATTCCGAGTAGGGTTGAAGTCTCAACCTCAACAAGAAGTTGAACTCAAGTTCTACTACAAGGACATTGTCTATAACAATTACCCTGATGCCACTTATCTGGAAATCTCTCCCGTAACATTCACTCGCGACAACTGGAATCAGTGGCAGTTAGTGACAATTGGTGCTTTCAACAACCTCGTTTCTAATGATGACGATCTGAATCCGCGCTATACCGATATTTACTTCACCTTGGGAGTAGAGACTAACGACCCCTTCTACAACTCTACGAAAGGCGCGATTAACCAAGTTCTCGACGCAGAAGGCGAAATTAACACTGAGTACACGATCGCGCAGGTTAAGGGACAACCGATCTCTGGTGAACAGACGAATGTCGCTGGGGATTACGGAAATATCACAGTTAAACCGAATGGAGACTATACCTACGAACTCACCTCTGATCTTCTATCGGAACTCAGCGATGAAGACCCCCAAGAGTTGCAAAAAACTGGAAAGCTGCTTGATATATTCGATTACACCTTAAACTCCATTGGCAGAAGCAGTACAGTTGAGCAGCAGTTAGCCGTTGAAATCAGGGCGCTCAATTTAACAACAGCAACTGATAAACAAGTTGGCGCTGATATTCCAGGACTTCACGGGACGCTTAACTTGAAGGTTGATGGTAGCTATACTTATACCCTCAATTCAAGTGAAGTACCTGTAGATCCAAACTGGGTAATCAGCGATCGCTTTGTCTATTACCTACAAGATCAAGACGAAGAAGAGCAAACCACCGAAACTCAATACACATTAAATCTCATCATCACCCAGACTGGAGATCAGCGCATAGCAGAAGCTAATGGTGAGGGAATCGAGATTGTGGGTGATGTAATCACGGGTAATGCGATCGTCAACAGTGAAGCGTTGCGAACAGAGACAGCGTTCACACCCACGATTACTAAAGCAGGTACGACGACCATTCAGACGGTTGTCACCAATATGTATATCCGAGATCAAAACGGTCTTGACCTGCGGGATAAAGATGATAAACGAGTATTAGCTAATCCCATTTTCGATACTAATCCGCTAGGATTTGCGGATGATTCAGTCAAGGTCACCGAAAATACATCAATCCAAGGTCGCTATGGAGAACTGACCCTCAACTCGGATGGTAGCTATACTTACAACTTCCAGATCGATGAGGTTAAAGGTGTTGATGAAAATAATGAAGATTGGGTAGTCCATGACCGCTTCAGTTATCACCTCAGCGATCAGACTGATGCTTACTTGGAATTAGTGACCTTTAAGGAAAATGAAAACCCAAATCCAGTTGTTACTGCCAATGGTGTAGTACTCCAGAGTGATGACGGGATAACGTTTACAGGAAACTTAATCGATAATACGGACGTTACAGTTGAGCGAGTTGGGAGTGGGCGTTTCAGTTTCTTATTACAAGAACAAACCCTTGACCGCGCCAAGGTTAGCGAGGGATTAGTTCTAGCTTTCGAGTCTTTGCAAGAAGCTGTATACGATACCGATGTTCCCCTAATTGGTCGCTTAGGTGGCGAAACCGCTACTGATGGAGGAAATACAGCTAACGAAAGTCGGACTCCAAGCTTCTTAGATCGCTTTACAGGTCCTCTCAGGAGTGATATCCTGGCACAGCCGCACTTTACCACCCAAGGTTTAGAAAAAGCGCTACAGAGAGCGATAAATAGCGCTTTCGGCACAGAGGTTCCTGTAAGAGTCATCAAATTCGATACCGAGAAGTTGCTGTTTAAATTTAGTCTGGCTCATGGCTATCCATTAGTTAACGAAGAATTCGCTACCGATCTAGGTTTACCCAAAGTGATGACTCTCGATGGAAAATTTATCCTCAGCGCGAAATATAACCTAGATGTTGTAGCGGGTGTGAAATTCCGTAACGGTTTTGACGCCTTTATCGTCACGGATCAGGAAACTTTAGATCAATTGCTCGGCGATCCCAAGAGTCCGCCAACTAACCTCTTCACTGTCAAGACGTCGAGTGGTGCTGTTCTTCAAACAGATGTTTATTTTTCCGGGTCAGGTGGTTTGAATCCGGAAAAACCTACAATCACTCCTCCTGTTGGTGTTGAATTTGATTGGGAATTCGGCCAACTTCCACCAGATCTAAGTATCAAGGTCGGCCCGGCTATTAAAAAATGGGGTAACGCTATCAATCATCTAGGGAAAATCGTCGGCATAGCGAAAGAAGATGGCAAGGAAGCTAAATTTATCGAGATTTCTCTAGAACAGCCATCTGCTATCTCTGCTAATTCTGAAAAAGAAATTCAAATTCAAGCGACTGTCGATCCGGATAATCTCTTAGGAAGCGTTACAGCTGAACTGAAAGGTAAACGGGAGTTGCTTAAAGGGGTTCTCGCTCATTTAAAGTCACAAGAAATCGTCTTCAAGGATACAGAAATAAAAGTCGCCGATGCCTATGGCGAAGTATCTCAACCATTGAAAATAGACTTTAAGGTTAAAGTCGAGAAATATACCGATCCGACTGTGTTTAGCGTTTCGGCTCAGACCTACAAGGCTTCGGTAACCTTTGACAGTGCCAATTCTGAAAAGCCTGAAGAAAAACCAGTAATAGTTGCAGGAAATACCCTGACAGGAAATCCATTTACGACAACAAACAAAGCAGTAAAAATATCTGCTGGCGACTCTACATGTAATAACTTGAATGCTGATGGTAAGGAAAAGCAATGTAACACTACATCTGGGGTTGTTAATATAACAGGAACGCGAGCAAGTAGTGGATACAAATGGAAATGGTCTTTCAAAGCTAATCCTGCCAACAAGCTCTCCGGTTGGAATAATCAGGGAACTAAGTTAGTTGACGTTAAGATCTATGAGCAAGGGATTACCGAACCTAAAGTAAAGGAAGAATATACCCTACTGCGAGAGTCTCGCCCCTGGTTTATTAAGACTCCCACTGCTGAAGATTCCACGACATTCAAACCCGTTACCAAGGTTGCTGCCGAAATAGGAGCTACTCTAGATGTCAGTGGCGCAGCCGAACTGTTCGTCTTAGCCGCCACCGTAAAACAAGCGCCAATGCAACCAGCTAATCCGGCTAAGGGTGGATCTATTCCCGAAGTCTATAAACAGTTAGTTGGCAAGCAAGAAGAACCACTGCCGGTAATAGGCGATCAATCCACCAGAATCGAAGGTAAGTTCGGGACGCTAATTATCAATGCAGATGGGACTTACAGTTATCAATTAGATCCAGCCTTATATGACGACACTAAGACTCGATCTATTGCGATCGCGGACAAAAGCCAAGATGATCTCCAACTCAATGGGATTCCTAGTTTAGAAGCAGTGTTAGATTTACCCCCGTCAGGAGGGTGGGAAACTCTACCAGAATTAACAAATGTAAAAACACTTAAGTTCCTGTACGAGCAAGTCAATGCAGGAAACTCAGAAATTGGGGTTTCCGAACTGAAAGATGAATTCTTCATCGCTACCAACCAGGATAAGAATTTCACGAAATTAGAACTAACCCTGAAACCTCAAAAGGCTCTTGAGGATAGTTTCAATAATCAGCCCTTAAACTCAACATTAACTTTTGACCAAGAAACACATACTTGGAAAGGGGGAGTTATTTTCCGAGATCCTGTATCTCCAGTTGTCGAACAAGTGTCATCAGGAAAAATTCAACCCGTTGGTAAAGCCAGAGGATTCGTTGAACTGGCGTTAAAAGATACAGCGACTACGAGCAAAGACGGCCTACTCACCTTGAATGAACTTAAAGGTTTTAAAGATGCGTTGCAATGGTCTGTCGGTGGAGATACTTCCCTATTCCTCGACGTAAACGCGGGGCTTGGCAAGTTTGGAACTGGAGATGCAGCTAGTCCTTACGAGCAAAGTCTTCCCCTGCCCAATGTGAAATTCAAACTTGGCCTCGACTTAGGATACAAATTTGTCGGTGATTTAGGAGATGTTGCTCGTGGAGGTAAGTTCACTTTTGGAGTTTACGATCTGACTTTAGATCTAGGTTCTCTAATTTCTGAAAAGTTAAAACCCCTCATTGAGACTACTGATGATGCTATAGAACCGATTAAGCCGGTAGCCAAAGCCTTAAGCACGGACGTGAAGGTCTTCAATAAGATCGGGTTACAAGGAGTATTTGATCAAAATAATAATGGCTCTGTGACTCTGATCGAAGTACCACAAACCTTAATGCTACAACTGGGTAGCGGAGCGCAAGCTGAGAAAGCTGAGAAGATTCGGAAAATCAATAAATTCCTCGATTTTGTCGCTGGGATACCCACTGTTATTAATACCCTCGACGACCTCAGCAATCAATTAGAAGGACAGTCCGCCTTCGATGCAGATATTATCTCTGCGGATGGTTTCTTGGTTAACCCACTAGATGTGAGGATTGTTCCTCAAGCTGGCGCTCCGGGCGAACCTCTGACAAGTCCAAAATTCATGCCTTATGCGGATGCTTTGGGTAACATTTTGATTGGTTCAACCGAGAGTTACCAATACGAAAAGACTCTAGGTGGGGCAGTTAACGAGCAGACGGTCACAGCAACCCCCGCTGCTGCCTCCCAGACTCCAAGCGGAAATAAAGCTAATCATAAATCTTTAACTAAGGTAAAAGATCAGCTTCAAAACCTGCAAAATTTAGGATGGATAGATTTCCCGATTTTATCCAACCCTCTAGATGTGCTGAAATTGATTTTCGGGGAACCAGCCACTTTAATTCAGGTAAATATACCCGACTTTGAATTAGAGTTCGAGTTGAGCAAGTCATTCCCAGTCTACGGCCCTGTTTCCGGGATTATCGATGGAGACATACATCTAGGGACTAACATTGACCTAGCCTTGGATACCCTTGGTTTGCAGGAATGGATCGGCACAGGTGACCCCAGAAAGATTCTCAATGGCATTTTTGTTCCAGATTGGACGACGAAGAGCTATGAAAGCGGTGGAGATACCGCATCCTCCAAACCTTCCTACTTAGGTGAGCAACAAACCGTCGGAAACAAGACTATCTACGATAAAAACGAGCTTTATGCCAATTCTTCTATCTCGGTGGGTGGCGGTTTAGAGTTGATCGGCTTCGGTGGATTTATGGGTGGTGGTATCGGCGCGGATGGTGGATTCGACCTCCTCGATGTTGGAGAAAAATCCAGCAACTACGACGGAAAAATCCGAGCTTTGGAAATTTTCGATCGCCTTGACGATCCTATAACCCTCTTTGATCTGAAGCTAAAACTTTACGCCTTCGTCGAGTGTCTGGTTAAAGCATTCGGCGCAACAGTTTGGGAGCGAGACTTAGCAAGATTCCAGCTGGCAGAATTTACCCTTGGGGGTTCCTCCAGCGAGGTGGGACGCGCGCTTGACTCAACGATTGTCGGTGGTACGGTCTTCTTTGATGCCAATTTAAACGGTATCTTTGATGCGGGAGAACCGTTGACCTTCACTGATTTTCAAGGCCATTACGCTATCGACATTCCCTACCTTTCCTTCGATAAAAATGACAATGGAAAGATCGATCCGGATGAGGGACGTGTTGTCTTGGTTGATGGAATCGACACTTCGACTAACCTTCCTGTCTACAGTCCTTTGTCTGTGGTGCCTGGAGTAGAGATGATTACTCCTTTAACAACTCTGATGACAGGATTGGTGGATTCAGGAATGTCTCTAGAAGAGTCGCAAAGTCAGATCAAGACTGCCTTTGGTATTGAGCAATCCTTAGACTTAACTACCTACGATCCCCTAGCGCGACTCAAACAAGGAGATGATCGAGCTTTAAAAGTTTACGAAGCTCAGATTCTCGCCAATAACCTCATGTTCCACTCTGCCCGCATCTATAGCGAATTTACGGGAGTTCAGACCAAAAACGCTTACTCTGCTGTGATTCCAGCAGTCGCCCAAGGAGTAGCGGATTTCGCTAACGATGCAGCACGATTTGGGGATAAAGTCAAGCTGGAACAGGCGGCGATCAAACCCCTAGTGAATGCGATTGAGACTAAACGAGGTTTGTCTCTAAGTGCCGACGAGTTAACTAAGTTAGAACAGGTATCTAATTACCTAGCCACAGCCTATGATTCTCTAATCAAGAGTGTTGATGCTCAGGAGAATCTCGTTGAACCTCTGACATTACTATCGGGTGAACAAGCTCGTCTTAAACTCGATGTTACTGCCGGATTAGACGAGATTTTAAATTCTGATTAACTCAGGACTTACGCAAACAAACTAAGGTGATCCGAAAAATCTTTGGTTTTGCAACCAGAGAGCGACTCAGAAACCGGGTTTCTGGCAATGTCAAGGAGAATCCAGGCGGGTGATATGATGTCCGCCTAATTACCCTTGGTAAAAATCTCTCCCTTTTCACCGTGTCACCCTGTCACCGCGTCATTCCTAATTATGGGTGTTTAACCGGACATCATATGATACCAAATCCGTACCTAACGCCCCCTTTTTCCCCACAGACACCGCAGCTTCTTGCTGACAAACTCTCGCCCGCAAGAAAGCGCTGGCGATCTTGCTAGCGCACCACGCGGGCTATAGAAAAAGGGGGTATGATATCAAGTCCGCTAGCATCGGTTGTATATGGTCGTGGTGCAAAAGCTGTTTTTTCCCTCCCACCTGCTCACCCGCCCACCTGCTCACCTGCTAGCTAAACGCAACCGATGCAACCGGACACGATATGATACAAAATCCGCTTTCATAACCTCAAATTGATCCGAAAGACTGGAAGGAATCTGTTGGCTTGCTTAGTAGAATACCAAGCCCCTCACCCAGTCGCTATAGTTCTGGTTCAAAATAGCGATTTTCATCAAAAACATCATAAGTCGCTAATAGTTGTTTATCAAATAACTGTTGTACTTTCCCCTACTCTAAAAGAGTTGCTTGTACCGTAGACAATATCCAAACTCTAGCTGGAAAAATGCTGAATAGCTAATAACTCAAGTTGCTAGTTATCTCATGCATAAGAGCTAATGGCTAATGGCTAATGTCAGTAAAAATCCTATATTAGCAATTAGCAATTAGCCAGCTGGCAACGCGCTTGTTTATAACTCATAACTCTATCAATATCAATTGATGTAAAATTTTGTTGCGCGAGTGAAAATAGAAATACACCGACAGGGATATAATCAACCGCAGAGTTTAACAAGCTCATCAATAGACCTCTTGCCAAGGCAAAGGTTTGAGGAGCTTCTGTTGCTTATTTCTTGTGAAAAGTTACCGAATAAAAGCAAGGAGTCTAATCAGATCGCACCTTTGGGAATTGTGCCTTTTGAAGGCCAAACTTTTTGATCAAAGGAGTTATTCAAGTTAATGAGCATTCCGATACAGGTTTCACCGTCAACGAACGATCTGACCCTGTCAAAAGATCAGACGTTCGCCGAAGTGGTGAAAGTGACTATCCCGAAATCTGGGGTAGTCCCCAAAGTGGATGTCTATTTTCTCGCCGACACGACAGGCAGCATGAGGACGGCGATCGCCGCCGTTAAGAGTGGCATCGTGGATGTGATGACCAGAATCCAGGCGCTAGGGTCTGATGTCTGGTTCGGGGTAGGGGACTACAAAGACTTTCCGGCGCCGGTTGCCGACGAACATCCCTACGCATTCAAGCACCAATGTAGCCTGAGTGCCAATATCGCCCAAGTCAAAGCCGCGATCGATTCCTGGACGACCTCTCCCGGTCAGGACACTCCAGAAGCCCAATTCTATGGACTCGATCAAGTAGCCGAACCACCAGGTGGCAAGATCGGTTGGCGTGCAGATTCTAAGCGGATTATTGTTTGGTTTGGCGACGCCGCCGGACACGACTCAGTCTGCAAGGCAATTTCCAACCTCTCCTACGACATCACCGAGGCATCGGTCACCGCCAAGCTAGTCGCCGAGAAGATTAAGGTGTTGGCACTAAGCATGAACACCAACTATCGCGCCCCAGCAGGACTCGACGACGAACCCAGAAACTCCTCCAGCGCGTTTAAATCTAAATGCGGCGAACCAGGAGGCACACCCGGACAAGGGACAAGAATCGCCAACGCGACAGGTTGCAAGCTGGTCCAAGGTGTGAGTGTGGATACGATTATCGATACCATCACCACGGAATTATCTGCACAGATTACCACGATTGGCAACGTCAGTCTGGTAGCCAAGGGCGCCACCGCACCTTTTGTAGTTGCAATCGCACCTACCGCCGGATATGGTCCACTCAGCAGAGACCAAAACCACGAAATTAGCTTTAACGTTTCCTGGATTGGCACCGTGGAAGCCACCACCCAGGTTCAGGTCTTCAACGGGTCCCTAGACGTCGTAGTTGACGGCGAAATCGTTGGCGGCAAAACCGTCAAAATCACAGTACCAAGTTCTGTTCCAGAACTACCACCAATTGAACCCGAGGAGGACGATATGGTCGCACGCCCAGAAGATGTTTCCGGTACCTGGATGTTCATTCACCAAGTGACTGGTACTTATTTACAAGCTCCAGGTTACAATGTCGATGTCAACGATCATGTCCATCTCTGGACCCTTGATCCTCCTAATACTACAGCAGGATACCAAGGACACCTGTGGGTTCTGGTCAAGCAGACTGATGGCACTTACCTGATCCGAACCTACGAGAAAGATTTCGCCTACAAGGAGAATTTGTATCTCCAAGCACCAGCCAAACCTGGGAATGACGGATATCCAAGGTTGCAACGGCGCAGCCAAACTGAGTTGCAGTTCTGGGTATTGGTGCCAGTCAGCGGCGATCCCGACACTTACGGCATCCAACCGAAGTCATACCCCGAATATGCCCTCGGTCTGATTGGCAATAATTGTCAAAACGGCATCGCTGTAATTACCAACCGCACCTGGGGAAAACCAACTTTCCATCACTATTGGCGACTGAGCAAGGATTACACTGGGGGGAACTAAATCTCAGTACAGACGGCTATCTACCGTGGCGGTACCAATGCCAAGGGTAGTTGGTTAAAACTTTCTGGAACACAGACATTGTTTTGTTCCTTAATCTGTGGGAACTAATAACTCAAGTTGCTAGTTATCTCATCCATAGCAGCTAATGGCTAATGGCTAATGGCTAATGTCAGTAAAAATCCTATATTAGCAATTAGCCATTAGCAAGCTTGCAACGCCAAAGTTTATAACTAGCAACTTGCGTTAATAGTTCCCATAGAATTATCTGCATTCAGAGGAGTTATTCAAGTTCATGAGTATTCCGATTCAGGTTTCACCGGCGACGAACGATCTTGGCACGGTAGTTAAAACTACTCGTGCCGCCTTTCCTCTTCGGTCTAAAGACACGAAGAGGAAAGCCCCGGATGTGGATATACAGGCAAAACCTGCAATCTAACGGTTGATTTCGTCTCTACTTGTAGACTAATCGTCCTTCGATATGACTGTTAAGATTTTGATGATGGGTCAAGTATTCTTCCAGGACATCTTGAGGATTGGTTGCGATTACTTTTGGGTCGCCTAATTTTGTTAATTCTTCATTAGTTATGCCTAAATTATCAGCTGAATTTTGGTAACGATAGTCATCGATACAGATGGTGTAGTGTTGCTCTTCTTGTACAGCTTGTCCCTTAATGCTTAAGGATTCCACCCTTTTTTCGGCATCATTGTAAACTGCCTTAATCCCTTGGTTGACCTGCATATACTGACTTTGACCCTGTATGCGGTTTTCCGGTCTCATGATATGGGCAAATATCTGGGTTAGCTGTACCCCAGTCACTCGAAATTTATAAAGAGAATTTTTGTAAGGGAAAACAGTTCTCAGATCGCTCAAGGTGACTGGAGGTCCTAATTCTTTGCCTCGGATTGCTCCACTGGCAACAAAAACTACATCTAAATTATCGAGTTGAGCAAAGATATCAGCAATTAAGTTCCCCAATTCAGTTTCTTGTTCGCGCTTAGGATGAGTCAGTTTCCGTGATAATCGTCCCATCAGTCGATTATATTTGCGGTCTACCTCTTCTTTGAACGAAGCAATCAGCTTTTCGATTTCGGGATCGGGATCTGCCAGATTATTATCGACCGGAAGCAGTTGCCACTTCCATTCAACAATGCTGTTCGTATCGTCATCGACTACAATATCGAAACGCCCGATCTGGTCTGTCCCTACTCCAGCTTGTGCAATCAGAATATTGTTAACTTCCGCCGGTTGTTCTAAAAATGTATGGGAGTGTCCGCCGATGATCATATCCACACCCCACGCCGGGTCTAGCATTGCTGCCAGTTTTTTATCCTCTTCAAAACCGATGTGTGTCAGAATAATGGTTAAGTCAATGTCATCGTTTTTGTAGGCGTTGCAAATCTTGCCAACTTCTGCGGCAGCATCTTCTAGATTGATAAAAGTGCCAATACTCCTGTCACGTTTTAATGTCTTAAGAGCTTCTTCCGTCACAATGCCGATGAACATAATATCGAATCCATCGACATTGAGGATCAGATAGGGCTGCATCAAGCGTCGGTTATACTTTTTAACGTATAAATTGGCATTGACGATGGGGAAATTTGCCAGCTTTTCCAGGAATAACAAGTGAGGCAAACCATAATCTAATTCGTGGTTCCCCAAGGTCACGACATCAGGAGCCAGGTAATTCATAATTTCTATGGTTGAAAGTCCTTGGTATTCCGAATCAATCGTCGAACCTTGGAGCATATCACCAGAAATCACAAACAGCACGTTTTTCTCGGTCTGGCGCACCTTATTGATATATCCAGAAAGCAGGGACATGCCACCAATCACATGACCTTCTGCGGAACCCGTAGCTTCTGCCAGAAAGTCTCCATGCATATCATTGGAATGTAAGATCGTGAAACGTTTAAACCGCTCTGTGAGAGTCATAGTCTTTTACCTCTGAATACAATTATTTAGTAATGATATCATGTCCGGTTGCATCTGTAGCATCAGCCAGGGCAAAGAAACTAAGGTGATAGGAAAAATCCTTGGCGAAAGAGCAACTCTTCACCTTTGTTTCTGCTAAGGGAAATGATAGGATTGCTTAAACAGGACTCACGTAAAGAAACTAAGGGCGAGCCGAAAAATCGTTGGTAGAGGAAACTCAAGAGCAACGAAGAAACCGGGTTTCTGGCAACGCCCTTGCGTAATTCCTGTATTACTTGGGTAGCCTGCAAATATTTCTGGTAAAACCCGCCCTTCCTATACACAACCAAAGCGAAGGGAGATGATATGATTGGTTTAAGTCAGGGTTCTTGCGTACTTATTGTGCTAAATTGATAGGATAATGCCAAAAAAGTCAAGCCCGGATTTGAAAATTATTGAAATTTCTCAAACCAAATCCACAGCGCTTTAACAGTTTTAATTTATTATTAATTCATTCAAATATTCCGTTGGTTGTTCTTTGTTCAAAATCTCCAACTATTTCACTGAACCATCGTTTAATTGTTCCTCCGCTCTTTTTATAGTAAGTTTCTGCCTTAAGGATTCAAAGGAGTGGCTTTGTAGGCTGCTTGACTGGACTTTGCCAGGTATATGCCTGCCAAAACTACCGAAAAACCTAACAAGTTCACAGGACTTAACTGTTCAGAAAAGATGATCCAGGCAAGTATAGCAGTAATCACCGGATCGAGCAGCAAGAACAGGGCAACGAACCCTGATGAAAATCTTTTGAGGTTATCAGCCTGAAGACTTTGACCAAATACTTGGCAGACCAAAGCTTGAGAAATTACGGTCAACCACCCAGCCAGGGAATAGGGAAAAAGTACATTTTCGCTAAGCAGAACGATGGGGAAGGTCAACAATGCCCCAAAGAAGGAACACCAGAAGAGTAGGGTCGTTGCGGAAAATTTTGTTCGCAGTTTTTCTACAGTCAACAGGTTAGCGGCAGAGAAGAAAGCAGATAGCATGGCAAGCGAGTCACCTGTGAAGTTATCTGTCGTTAAATGCAAATCGCCGAGTCCAATTAAGATAGCTCCGCTGATGGCAATTACCATGCCAAGGAGGAATCTGCCCCCAAAGCATTGATTTAAAAACAGCCATCCCATCAGAGTCGTAAAAAGCGGAGTCAAGTTATGCAAAAGATTAGAGTTGGCGACACTCGTCTGAGTTAAAGACCAAGCCCAAGTGACTAGAGTGCCAGAGAAAAAACAACTCATTGCCAGCAACAAGATTAGATCGCCAGTTGTGTAACGCTTCTGTTCTAACGACAAGTCATCAGACTGTAGGTTGCTCAAAGTCTTGAAGAAATTCAGCAATCCTAAGATGATAGTGGCTACCCAGAAGCGATTGAATATCGTGGCAACCGGGCCGAGTTCGCGTTCACTTAATTTAATAAAGATTGCGGCAAACGATAGGGCAAAGACTGCCAGAAATAACGAAAATAGACCAATACTCCAAGGGAGTCCCTGGGCGATCGCCGATGGTGTTTGTTCTATCTTTTGCGGTGATGCTTTCAGCTCAATTGTCATGTTTATTTTCCCTTTGAAGCCACACTTGCCTCACTCATATCATTTCCGGTTCTTCACCCATAGTTAGGAATGACTTGGGAGAACGGTGACACTCCTGACGGGTCGAGATTTTTATTCAGGGTAATTAGGCGGACATCATATCAAGGGTTGGGGCTGTAAGCTAAATTACTGTATTGCTTGTGGGGTAGGCATCCCTGCCCGCCCCAATATGCAATTTAAATGTGGAACAGCTGATTTCTGTTGCAGCCTCATTCTTGCATCCCTTGGTATAAGAGTCGGGCAAACAGCCTTGCGCCATCATCGGTCTTCAACCGCGTATATGTGGGCGGTTCAGACATTCCCACTGTTCGCAAATCGGACAATAGCTCTGGGTGAAACTGACAAGTGAAAGATCGCCGAATCTGTTTGCTTTCAAAATCTTTGTAGATAATGCAAGTTGCGGAACATTCGGTGACAATTTCATCCTCAATCGCAGTAGAACACAAAATCTCGATCGCGTCCGGCAGTTTCAGTAACCATGCCAGCTGACTACCCGCTAAAATCGACCGATAGGGAATGATGGCATCGTGCAGCAAGCGGTATGCCCAGTTGGCAAATAAGATCGCTGCTTCGTTGACCTCATCCGAGTGAAACATGGCAATGTTGACTTCCCGCTCATATTCGATCGCGGTGTCAATCACGCCTTCGTATTGGTCAGCGGTGATTTCGTGAGCCATAATTAGCTCCTGGGGAATGCCTTTCGCCTCACCATCAGGGGATTGGTAGTGGTGCAACTGGCGATCGCCGACTTCCTTGTGTTCGTTCGGTCCGACGGCAAATTCTGGGTGATCCCAACCTTCAGCAATAACATGACCATTTCGCTTCGTAATTTTGAGGGAACTGCCAAGTTTTTCAATTTCTTGACAAACGCGCTTCAGTGCCTTCAACATTTTACCATCGCGGTCTCTCGGTAGTGCCTCTAAACTCAGCACTTGCTGAACCGCGCGCTTAATCAGATTGATGTGTCCCTGTGCCGCCAGTTGATGTCCCAAACAAATAAACAGTGCTAAGGCACTCGTCGAAGAGCGTGAAATCAGCAGCTTTTCAACCAGACAATGGAGATCCTTGAGCGAACATTTGCCACCTTCAAAAGTAGCAGCATCCCGTACTGACGGATCGCCGCCTTCAACCACCACAGCTAACCCCGACGTAATTAACGGCACCACCACGTCAGTATCGAGCAGTCCAGAAGACCAAACGGGAAACAAAATTGAATCGCAATCGGCAATTTTTTGAGCGATGAAAGCAACATTAAGCGATGCCCGGACATTTTCTCCTAATGGATTTTTGCCAACGTGTTCCCAGGGTTCAATTATGGCGATCGCATTGCGAAATAACGCGGGATGCTGCATCAGAAATTCTAGATCGGTACGCGAGTTAATCACCTTTTCCAGGGGTTTGCCGCATCCCCATTCAAATTTGGCGTTTTCTGTTAGCAGCGATGCGTCTGGTAAAGGATCGGGCGAGTGGCGATCGGCAAGAAATTGACCGATCAAAACATGGACAGATTCAAAATCAGAATCACCTTCGCTTAAATAACCTGGACGTAACCGCCAATTGCTAGGGGTTACTGATTGAGCGACAGTTTGATTGGTTGTATTCATTAAATCAACGCGATTTCGCTTAAGTGAGTACAAACAGACTGAATCTAATTACCCGAACTCCAAACCTCCAAAATTTATGCTAAGATGAAACATTTATAAATTACAATGCTTTATAATTATAGCTGCTATAACTTTTAGGCATACCCAATGCAATTATGGAATTGCGGCATCTTAAATATTTTGTGACTGTTGCAGAAGAACTCAGCTTCAGCCGTGCTGCTGGAAGGCTGTATATTTCACAACCTGCGTTAAGCCGTCAAATTAAACGACTGGAAGATGAACTGAGCGTTGTGCTGTTTCTGCGAAAGTCGGATGGATTAAAACTTACAGAAGCGGGAAAAATTTTTCTGGAACAAGCAAAAGATATTTTGCAGCGAAGTAATGTTGCTGTGCAAACTATCAAGGCTTATTCCATCAATACAGATGAGCCTTTAGTTATTGGCTATATCCCAACAATCCTCCAGAGTTTTCTGGGTGAAACCCTACATAAATTTAGTCTTGCCTATCCTCAAGTTCCCATTCGTTTCCAGGAGATGCCGCCTAGCGAGCAAGTTCTCGCATTGCGAGATGGCGCGATTGACATTGCTTTTATGGGCAATCCACCCGATGAGTTAGAAGAAGAGTTTACAGTTAAATGCGTCAAGCAAGTGCCTATTGATGCTTTGTTACCAGATAGGCATCGATTGGCAAATCAGCCCTCGATTAACCTGATGGAACTTGCTGCTGAAAAATTTATCGGCATGTCGGAAGAAACTTTTCCAGGGCGGAACGATCGGATCCGCGATACTTGCCACAAAGCTGGCTTTAGGCCAAATCTGCACCTATTTGCCGATAGTCATGCCTCAATTATTGCTCTCGTTGCAGCAGGGCAAGGGGTAGCAGTCATGCCCAGGGAGGCAGAAGCACTGCCTCATCCCAAAGTTGTGTTTATGCCGCTGCACCATCCAATATATTACGCCCGATCAACGGCAGTGTGGAGGAAAGAAACACCATACAAATCTTTAGATAAATTCCTCAAAATTATATTTGAGTCTAAGAGAATTTTCTCATGACTTACGCAAACACCAAAGTTTCTCTGAAAAATCGTCGGTTTGGCAACCAAAGATCTACGCAGAAACTTTGGTGATAGGAACGCCCTTGCTTAAGTCCTATTTCTAATATTTTTATTTCTGAAATATTTCCCCTAGTAACGGGTAGGGTACTCTCTTCGGCAGTGTAACGCACCGAGGCGAGACTCTAAAAACAACTAATAATTTTACTCCACAATTAATGGTGAGTTACACTTCGTTAACGCACCCTCAGAACTACTTTGCGTCTGTTCTGACACAATTTATGGTGCGTTACACTTCGTTAACGCACCCTACGAACTACTTTGCGTCAGTTCTGACACAATTAATCCTGCGTTACACTGCGTTAACGCACCCTAGGAACTGCTATGTTGTTGGATAATTGGGTATTTGATTATCCAATAAAAAATTTGTTAGTTTCTGAGATTTTATTGATTGCCGATGACACCTTCTTCTTGGAAGAAGTGATTACTATTAGTGGGTGCGCTGAACCCAGCTTTCACTCCATTGTCTATTTGATTTAGTCCAAATCGAGCGATCTGCTTATCCACTACTGCTTGAGCATTTTCTGCGGCTGTTGCCTGTCCGGCAGCATTTGAAGCATTACCATTATTCGCTGGATTGGCTGCACCTCAAGAAATTTGTTCAGAAGCACGAGCGTTTAAATCGGTAGAAAATTCCCAATCGGTCAAACATACCATATGGGTAACTCCCTATTGTTGCAATTGCTTTACATTTCTTGGCTCATAGGTCTCCTCTCAAAAGCAGATTGAAAATATAAAATCCTTTTCTAGTATGGCTTTCAAGATTTCAATTTAACTTTTAGTACATTAGGGTCGAATGAACAATTAATTCTGCAATATTATTGTGTAATCTCTGACAAATTTTGTCAAGGGATATCGTTAGAAGAAACTTTGACATATCCGAAAGCAAATATACACAATAGTTGTCACAAAGCTGGTTTTACGCTCAAATATTTTAATATCTTAGTGGCTGAGTCTCGATTTGAATCGGGTTTGGTTCAAAAAGCAGGGTCACACCACTCATACGGGTTTGGCTTGTGAAAGGCGAAAATACGTAAATCCCGATAACAGATGCTTTAGTACTGTAAAAAAGGATTCAGCACCATGCCCGCCAAACTTGTTGCGATTGGAGATAGTCTGACTCAAGGGTTCCTAAATGGGAGTATTTCCCAGACACATCTTTCTTATCCAGCGATGATTGCAAGGTGTCTGGGGGAAACCGACTTTAAAGTTCCCGACTTTGCAGGGGAAGGTGGTTTACCTGTTAACTTGGAAACACTGTTTCAGATGCTGGCGGTAAAATTCGGCGAAAAAATAGGCGTTTCTGATTCAATTTCGGCTTTTCTGGCAACGCAAGGGTTTCTAGATCGGGTAGAAGATTACTGGGAAAGGGGCGAGGGAACCCAAGCAACGCAAACTGGACCAGTGCATCATAACCTGGCGGTTTGGGGTTTTGCGTTGGGGAACTGCGATACGCTGACTGAAGCGACTTGTCGTCGATTTATTCCGATACCAAAAGATCATACAGTCAATCAAATCCCTGAATTCGCGATGTACCGCACGGCGAGGCGGACTTTGAATCCCAGTTTTGATGCACAGTACGAAAATTTATCCCAGTTGAGTGCAGCAGCAGAAATTGCTAAAACCCAGGGTGGAATTGAAAATTTGATCTTCTGGTTGGGGTCAAATAACTGTTTGAGTACGGTGACAAATTTAAAGATTAAGTGGTCTGAGGCGGCGGATTTGGATCTTCTTGCCCATCAGCGTAGTTGTAATCTGTGGTTACCTTCGCATTTTAGAACCCTGCTGTGGCAGATTGCAGATAAAATTGATGCGATCGGTGCCAAAAATGTCTTCATCGCTACTATTCCCCACGTCACCATTCCGCCGGTAAGTCGCGGCATTACTCCGGGTGCTACTGAGGAGCAAAAACTCAGCGAGGATGGGTATTACGAATATTACACCCACTTCTGGATTTGGGATGAGGATTTTGCTAACGCACCCGATAAATACCCTCATTTGACTCGCGATCAAGCTCGTACTATCGATGCTGCAATTAACGAGTACAATGAAGCAATTAAACTAGAGGCAAATAAACGCGGCTGGCACTTAGTAGATATATGCAATCGCCTCGATCGACTAGCTTACCGTCGTCAGAAGCGGCATACAACTTACGAGTTTCCTAAAGAATTAGTGGCGGCGCTTAAATCCCATCCTGCTACGAAAGAGAGATTTACATCTGATGGCAAACCGATCCTGGATACGCGCTATCTGAGGTTATATGCCGATCAAACTAATCCAGAGGAGAAATATCGGGGTGGAATTTTCAGCCTCGATGGGATCCATCCCACTACGACGGGTTACGGTATCGTCGCCCATGAGTTTCTTCAAGTGATGGAGCAGGTATTGCCCGCAAAGCCAAAACCGTTAAATTGGCAAGAAATTATTAGCGCCGATACCTTGCTTTTGAAACCACCTGAGAACTTGCAAAATCTGCGGGAGATGCTCAATTTTATGCAAAATCGCACTTTATTGCCCAATTTAATTAAAGTGATTAGTGGGTAAAATTGGTAATAGCTAATGGCTAATTGCTCATGGGAATATTTGACTGGCCTACTATGAGCCATTAGCTAATTGCTAATAGGTAATGGCTAATTGCTCATGGGAATATTTGACTGGCCTACCATTAGCTATTAGCTATTAGCCATGAGCTATTAAGTTAATCCACTCGTTCTAATTGCCAGAGAATTTGGTTACCTTCGCGTCGCACGCGGGATACTACCCAGTTGCGCCACACCCAGTTGTCGCCGCGACTGGTGACGGCGCTGGTGTGGATATCCATTAAGTCGGCTAGTTCGGAACTGGTGATTAGATAGCCTTTATGAGATATTTCATCGGCGATGCGGAGGGTTTCAACAAGATTGCGGAGTTGGGAAACTCTTACCTCGCCGGATATTTGCCCAGCGGTTTCTGCGGGTGAGAGACTGGTTGAGTCGTTCATAGCCAAATCCGAGTTGGGCAGGTTAGAGGGTACTCCACTGGATTGTATCGTTTTGCGATGATCTGGGGGTTGTGCTGTTTCTGTTGCCAACAAGTCAGAGATTGGTGACTGTTGGAGTGAAGGGGTTTTTCCCTGGGCGAAGGCGCGGGCGATCGCATCGCATCTTTCGTTCCCCTCGTTGCCAGCATGACCCCGGACATGTTCCCAGTTTACTTGACTCGAATTGAGTTGATCCAAGGTTTCCCACAGGTCTTGGTTGAGGACTGGGTTTCCTGTGGAGGTTTTCCAGTTTTTCTTTTTCCAACCTTTCACCCATTGGGTGATGCCTTTTTTGAGATATTCGCTATCGGTATAAAGGGTGACAGGTTGGGTTTGTCCGGTGGTAGCTAGGAGTTTTAAGGCAGCGATCGCTGCCAGCATTTCCATCCGGTTATTGGTTGTTTCGGCTTCGGATCCACCCATCTCGTACACCGAGCCATCGGCAAAGTATACCACGACGCCCCAGCCACCAGGGCCTGGGTTGCCGGTACAAGCGCCATCGGTGTAAAGGGAAGAAATTGTACGCGGGAATAACATCAAAGGATTTTGGATTTTAGATTTTAGATTTTAGATTTACTCGCTGCTCAGCTAAAGAATATGTAGATTTTTTTAACGAACTGCACCCATAGAGTCGAGGGCAGGCAGGATGCCCACCCCACAAAAGTTTTTGGAGCAGTCTACTGTACCTTGAGATAATACTCAAACCGCTGCCGCAGTTGTTCAACTGTTAGATTTCCAGTCCAATATTCTACCAGAGCATAACCCAATGCCTTGGCTTCCCGTTCTGGTGAGGTAGAATTATCGAGCAATAAAGGCCACAGCGCCAGCAAGTCAAAATTAATCGACCGATTATCTGTATTCAATAGGGAGAACAGTTCATAAGCCATCTGAAGTTTACCAATGACAACTGGCAATTGTTCGACTGGTATTTTCTGGGCCAGCACATAAGCCAAGCTGGGCGATCCGGTGGAGATGGTGGAGATAAACTGAAGTACGGGACTTTTCAGCAGTGCTGTTAATCCTTGGGTCGTTGCCATCTGGAAACTGTAGCGATCGATAATTTTAGCCGCTGCGATGCTACGTGTTTCTAAGTCGCGCAAAAAGCGAGCCAATCTCAACTGTACGGCGGGGGCGATCGCTTCAATCAATGCCAAGGATAACTCATCCGCATTCCACGCTGTTCTACCCGTTTTGCTATCCTCCGTTACTACAGGCAAAACATTGTCACAATAATCACCTAGTAGTTGGGCGCGATATTCAGTTGCTTCGCGAATCGATATTTCTTTTGGCTTCTCGCCCCATTCCCAATCATAGGGGGGCTGCCATTCGCGGTAAGGACGCAGCTTATCTACTTGCGTCACGACTGCGATCGCGGGTAAATCTGCTACTTCTGCCTTGATATCTTTGAGAAAGTCTACATCCATTTGCAGCGCCGGATCGAGGGCAGGATTAACCAGCAGGAGTAAATCGGCGTTTTTTGTATAATCCAGCACCAATTCCCGCAAGTCTTCACGCTTGACTTGTTCGTATCCTGGTGTATCCCAAAGCGTTAGCGTTTCACCAGTTGAGTTTTCCCAGTGATAGCACTGAATAATAGTTGTGCTAGGTAATACATCAACTTCGGCAAGTTCTGACTGAAATAGCGTGTTAATCAAGCTGCTTTTTCCGGCGCCGGTGCGGCCTACTAGGAGAATATTAACGGGTTTTTGCACAACCGCTTCGGCGGGTTGGGCAGAGGCGAGGATGTCTTGTAGCGTTTGAGTTTGAGCTTTGGGTAGGGTGGGTGTGAGGGAGGAGAAGGTAGCGGGTAGGTTAGTACCGCCGTAGAGAGCGATCGCTTGACGCCACAAGTTCCGCAAAGCTGCTTCCCGCAACAGTTGACTCAAATTGACAATTAATTGTTGATTTGCTTGGTTACTGAAACGCATAGAAGCGCGTTGTGCTACTGCCGCGACAGGATTTAATAACCACTGTGCAAAATTCCAGGCGCGCATAAATTTACGCGCCGATGGTTCTAATTTGCGGTAGATTTCATATGCTTGGAACGCTTGTGCAACGGTAACTTGATTGAGTGCGGGGGATAATTGTTGCATCCACCGATCCATGTCATCTACGGTACCGCGAATTAACCCGTAAGCTTGGGGGACGTAGATGTTGAGCAGGGGATATTTTACTTCTGGATGGTAGATTTTGGCGATGGCGCTGACGAGTTCGGTGCATCGCTGCCAAAAAGTTTGCCAATCTTCCCAAATCGGGCGATCGTTTTGTGCTGCGATTAGGATTTGTTGCAATGCAGCTTCTGCTTGAGTTGTGGCATCGGTTCCCCTGGGCAGTATAGTATCTTTTGTAGTCGATTCCAGTTCTTGATTAACCTCCGCCATTACCGCTTCTATCTGAGCTACGGCGGGTTGAGTCCATCGTACCAACAACCACCGCCAACCGACGAATACAAGGGTGAAAACGCCCCAAATCCAATTAATACCCCATTCGTGGATTTGCCTTCCCGCTGCGACGAGCAAAAAACCGATGATAGTTGCGATTGGGAGTGCTAAGACGAACCATTGCCAGAGTTTTAAACGCACCATTGCCGGATACCTGGATGAGATTTCTTATACTGCTATTGTCGATCTAATGCTGCTTTTATGGGTGCGCGATCTATCTCAGGCACGCTTCGCAATCGCCCCACGCACTAAGATCGGGGTATTATGAAAAGGTAAGGTAAAATATTTGCACCTTACTTTTGGCGCTCAGCAGTGTGAGATCCGAAATTATATTTGCACCTGAATTGCATTACTTAAAGCAAGCGATCGCGCTAAAGTCTTTGATACTATCGAGACACACTTGAAATACGAACCAGAGAAGACAAGTAAAAGCCGCATCAAGCGACTTCAAGGATTGCAGTAGCCTCAATATAGGCTAAGAGTTGACAACTTGCGCGTATTCTATGACGTGATTTACGCTATCGATGCTGGAACGGTAGAAGTCTTAGCAGTTAAAGAAAAAGAAGGTGGAGAATGAGACAAGTTCCAATTGATCAGATAAAAAACGACCTAGCAGGTTATCTACAAATGGCAGAGCAAGAGTATGTAATAATTACTCAAGAAGGAAAGCCTGTTGGCATTTTAATCGGTTTGGAAGACCCGGAAGATTTATGGGAAGAATTGCTATTACGCAATCCAGGTTTTGTGGAAAGAATAGCTCAGGCGCGCAAGAGTTTGAAAGAAGGTAAAGGCATTAGCATGGAGCAGATGAGGGCAAAGTATGATTCCCAATCACTGTAGTTATTAGTAGGGTGCGTTAACGAAGTGTCAACACCGCCACCAGCAATAATATATAAAGTTGCTGCCTAATATCATATCCGTTAGTAGAGACGTTACATGTAACGTCTCTACTTTACATGTAATATCGTTTCAGTTTGTGCCTGAATGAATACACGACTTACGCATAACGAAGCCAGAAACCCGGTTTCTTCGTTGATCTTTGGTTCCGAAACCAACCATTTTTCGTAGAAACCGGGTTGCTTTGCCTAAGTCCTGGAATAAACCGCAGAGGCGCAGAGGACGCAGAGGAAGAGAAGAGAGATTACTAATTCAGATGCAAACGGATTTGATATAACGTCTCTACTTTAATTTTCTATACAGATCTAACTAAAACCTCCTGACGTTGAAATTCCGCCAATTGTTTTTCGATTTCATCCCGCACAATTTGACGATATTCCAGAAAATGTTCGTTGTGAGCGCAAACGGTTAGATAATGTTCCCATACCCCCGGATTATGCCACAAAATTCCCAACAAGTGATGCCAGAATTTCCATCGGGTGTTGCGTTTAAAGCCTTGTCGCCAAATGATAATGCTTAAAGCACGCAAATCGATCCAGCTTGGTAATTTAAAGGGAGTTTTGCATTGAGGTGCGCCCAATTTGAGAAAACAGCGATAAGTTCGATCGAGGAAATTATGCGGTTCATATAATGTCCAAAATGCCTCGATGTATTCCTGGGCAATATCTGCAATGGGACGAGTCGGGACAAAGTTCATTAAAGTACTTTGATTAATATCTTGTTTCCCATTGATTCGCAATCTTCCCTCTTTTTCTAAACGATGCCAGAGGGCAGTATTCGGTAAAGCTTGCAGCATTCCAAACATTGCCGTAGGAATTGCAGCTTGTTCCACAAAGCGAATAATGCGCGAGCTAGCTTCTTTTTTCTCCCCATCAAAGCCAATAATAAATCCTGCCATTGGGCGCAAACCAGCGCGAATAATTTTATCGACTGTTTCCCTTAAAGAACTGCGAGTATTTTGAAACTTTTTTGTCAGTTCTAAACTCTCTTCGTCGGGAGTTTCTATTCCCAAGAATACCGCATCAAAATTACAAGCAACCATCAATTCCATTAACTCTGAATCATCTGCCAAATCCACAGAAGCTTCGGTATTAAAACGGAAAGGATATAAGTGTTCTGCTTGCCAATATTTTAAGTCTTTCAACAACAATTTAACATTGCGCTTATTGCCGATAAAATTGTCATCTACCATAAAAATACCCCGCCGCCATCCTAATTGGTAAAGGTAGTCTAATTCTTTAAGAAGCTGGGCAGGAGTTTTAGTTCGAGGTTTGCGACCATAGAGAACAATAATGTCACAAAATTCACATTGAAACGGACACCCCCGCGAGAATTGAACGGACATTGAGTCATAAGCATCCAATTGCAATAAATCGTAACGAGGAATCGGCGTTTCAGTCACATCCGGTTTTTGATTAGTGCGAAATATCCCGCTTTTTTCTCCTTTTTCTAATGCTTCAACAAACATCGGTAGGGTAATTTCTCCTTCATCTAAGATGAGAAAATCTGCTTCTGCACCTTGAATTTCTTCAGGAACAGAAGTGGGATATGGGCCGCCAACAGCAACTAATTTATGCCGTTGTTTTGCCTCCCGAATTTGCTCAAGTAAATCTTGTTTTTGGACGATCATGGCTGAGAGAATGACAATATCTGCCCATTCCCACTCTGCTTCGCTTACAGGGCAAATATTGCGGTCTACCAGTTTAAATTCCCAAGTTTGCGGTAAAATAGCCGCCACTGTGATTAATCCTAAAGGCGGTAACAAGACTTGGCGATCGACTAATTCTAGAATTTTGTTATAAGACCAAAAAGTTGGTGGAAAAACGGGATATATTAGTAAGGCTCGCACGGTTTGATACTCCTGAGCGAAATTTTCACGGGTATTGGACTAGATTGTAACCGTTTTGCGTTACAGAATCCGATTCAGTAATTTAACCTCACCTCCGCCATGCCTAAAAAAGCCACGTCTCAATCCTCCGCCACGTCGCCAACTACATCCCTGGCGCTGTCGGATCTGCATATCCGCCTAGCAGCTTTAGAAAAAGAACACCAAAGCTTACTTAAAAAGATTAAGCGGAAACGAACCGAGTTGAATAACTTTGTGGAACAGATGCGCTCGCTGGCAACAGAAATCTTTCATCGCGCCACCCCCAGTTTCCGCAAAATGAGCGAACTCGACCAAGAAATTCATGCATTATTCAAAGATATTCTGAACGATAGCAAATTAAGCAAAAAAAATCGCAAAAAGGTAGAAAAGCTTTACAAGAATCTTCAGTATGCCGGAGTTATTAGTCCCAAATTGGATGAGGAACCGGAAGATACAGAACTAGACGAACTTTTTGAAGGCGATGATTCCGTTCCACCACACGAACATCGCCAGCAACAACAAGCACAACGGGAGTTAGAAAATGGTTCTGCTACCAGAAGTGATGAATCGAGAAAGATTCGCCAGACATTTTTGCGATTAGCAGAAATCTTTCACCCGGACATGGTGACAGATACCGAAACGCAGATGCGCCATACGGAAATAATGAAAGAAATTAATAAAGCATATCAAGAAGGAGATTTAGCGCGACTGTTAGAAATAGAACAGCAACATCAAGCCGGAGAATCAATTGATAACAATAGTGAAGATGAGGTGACGGGAAAATGTAACCGCATCGAACAACAAAATCAAATACTAAAACAACAATATGAGAACTTAAAACGGGAACTGCGCCTGGTGAAAAAGACCCCTGAAGGGGCAATGGTTTCAGATTGTAAAAGAGTCAAGAAACAAGGAATTGAGCCAATAGAACAGATATTAGAAGACCTGGGAAATCAAATACACATTGTTTCGCAGATTCGCGACTTTGTCAGAGATTTTCACGAGCAAAAAATCTCGATACAAGAATTTCTTAATGGGCCAGAAGTGTTGAATCGGAGGCAGCAAGAATCCCTAGAAGATTTATATGATGAAATGTTTGGAGATTTCCAGGAGTTCTTTTAAGAGAAACCCGGTTTTTCGCAAAAACCGGGTTTCTGGAGTCGGCGATCGCATCCCAAAAAAGTTGAGAAATTCTGTAGATCGCTACAATGAACACCTCTAACTTCGGCGCGAACTCTACACCACCGTGGTAATTTCCTAATTCTCGGTATCTGAAACCAACTTTCCATTTTCAAAAGCGATCGTTCGTCCCTCGCGCGCATCTTGAACCGAACGGCGTAATCTTTCCTGAAACTTAGGATCGTGAAGCATCAAGTAATCAATCCAATCATCTTCATCAGCAAATCCGACCAAATATCCCACAGGCTTACCCTCATACATCAGGATAATGTCTTCTTCCTGAGCAATTTGCAAGAATTGCAACAAATCTTTTTGAACTTCACTAAGTTGAATCTGTTCCATCACTAACCTCAAATTCCACCTGCTTCACTACCTCCAAAGGTACCTCTAGCGCCTCGGCAATTTGCTCATCGTTTAAGCCACTCTCCAATCTCTTTAACAGTTGCACCTGTAGCGAGCATTTTCCAATGTCGTCTATCTGGAATTTGGCAAGTTAGATTACAACTGCAACACCCCAAATACTTGCGAGTTTTCAACACTAGAAATCCGCATCAAATATCCTGGTTTTACAGGAATCTCAGGCGTCCACTCATAAACCCCATCGCTAGCCGTGCGATCGCTAATAGTTTGAATCAGCTTATTCCCTTCATACAACTCAATCTTGACATCACCCTCAAGATTGTCTCTCCACAAAATCAGATAAGGCTTATTTTGTTCCACTTGTATCTTACCCGTTGGCTGGCTAACCTGGATGTGCGGTGAAGCTGGCTTTGTCTTTCTGTTTCTAAATCCTAAATAATGCGGCAACTCGGCAGAGATAGAACCACTCGATTGAGGCAACATGATATCCCCTAATTTAAAATTGAATATATATGTTGAAGTTCCGCCGTCAATTGTAATGATATCTCCTTGCACTCCTAGGGAGCGCAATAAATTAGCAGCTTCATCCAATGTGGCTCGATTAACTGTTAAAATTGCCAGGGATTCATCGCCATCATTACCATCTTTATTCAGCGTGCCCATGAGGTGATATCTATTTATGGGATTGTTAGCTAATACTTTAGCTGGATGGTCGCTGTACAGGTAAGTAACGATTGCATTTTGCACTTGATTATCGCTCAACGGCTTCCCTGTTTCTGGGTTGTAATCGGTAATATATACTTCTTTTTCGTTCCATACTAAAGTTTTCAGCCGCACATTTTGATAAAATTCGTCTTTTGGTTGCTTAATAGGGCCGTAGGGACTATTTCCCCCAGTCACAACTTGACCGTTAATTTTAACAGGAAAAGATAGCTGGGTACTGGGTTGATATTGTTCAAAAAAAGAACAGTTGATTGCCGAAAAAACATCTGAATTGTAAAGCTTTTTGTATTCTGCTGCTACTTCATAAAACAACTTCATTTTAAAAAAAGGGCTATAATATTGATTTTCTCCCTGGTAATAAGCTCCCTGACTAATACCCATTTTATCCACTTCTCCAATTAGTTGGTCTATTTGCATCTTTCCCACATCAATAACTTGCAAATAAGCTTCATTTCCATTCGCTAATTGTTTTTTGTATAACCCTGCACCATCTCTAACTTCAATCGGTTATAAAGAAATATTTATATTGGCGGATTGTCCGAACACAAGACTAACTGTAGTCACAAAAACAGCAGCGAAAATCATCAATAAAATCGGCAATATTTTTTTGAGCGCGTTCATAAATATCCATTCCTCTCAAGAAGGCTAATATCATGTCCGGTTCTTCACCCATCTATTTAGGAATGATATCAAATCCGGTTGCATCGGAATGATTAGCTTTCTTGCTAATTGCTAATTGCTAATTGCTCGCTTGCAAGAAAAGCCCCGGCGCGGAGTAATTCCGATGCAAAGGTCAACGATATGACGCCCAGATACGGTGACACGGTGACGCGGGGAGATTTTTATTCAGGGTAATTAGGCGGACATCATATAATTCCCCGCCGATACTAGGCGTGGTTTCCTTCTTTAATCGGGACAAAGTTACTCCATCACATCATCTGTTGCAGGTTCACCAGGATAAAAGCTATCATTCAAAATTTCTTCTAACGTATAAGGGCAATTCTCTGGAAAGGTTTTTCGCGGCAGGTTTGTTTCTCCTGTTGCCAAATCTCTACCACCCTCATATATCTTTTGCAATGTTTCCTGAAGATAGGGCTTAAGACTGGGATTTTCATCCAGCAATTCTTGAGTATCGCGACGCTGAACGCGAATTGTCATCAACCAGCTACGGCTGCGTCGTTCGGCTTGATATTCCCATTTCAACAGATGTCCAATTAAAACCTTTAAGCGATTTCTTAATTCGGCGCGTTGTTGTTTTCCCAATGACTCAATCTCCTCGATTAAATTAGGCAGATCGAGTAAACTCCATTGCTGATGTTTGAGGAGTTTTGCTTGTGACTGCGTCCAGGCATAGAAGTCAGTCTCATAAAGACTTTGTATTAAGATTTCCGGTGTTTCTCCGGTTTGTGGTGTTTGCATAAAAAAGTCAAAACCTGGCGTGATTTCCTTAATTCTAAAACCTTGGTTAATAATTTTGGGATAAGCAGGCGTTGGCGCAGCGTGCGGTCGGCATATCGCGTAGGATGGGCGTCAGCGCTCAGCGTGCGGTCGGCAGATCGCATTCTGCAACATCATCTATTTTGCAGATGCGATCGCCTCAATCAAACATCTTCTAAAAAGATTCTGCCTTCTTCCTTTTGGCTTTTCCGAGATTGCTCAATGATGTTGATAAATTTTGGGTTCGTACCCAGGCTGATACAGCGGCTTGCAGCCGCGTGAGGGAAAGCGTTATCGCGCTCGTTTGTCAAGCGCGCACCCTTAAGGGTGCGCGCTTGACAAACTCAGGTGTACCTCATCCGAGTGCAATCCGCTATAGTTTCCAGATCGACATCTTCAATAGAGAACAAGGCAGCGACAGGCTGACCGTTGCGAGTTAGAATGAGAGGCTGCTCGTTGTTGCCATAATTCTCTAATATTGAGGCAATTTCGCTGATTTCAACTGTTTTCATAGTTCAATTATCTTCCCGCTAAAAGGCTGTTTCTCGAAAAAGCAATACGGTATGGCAAAGCTGTAGACTCCAAAATCTCTACGCCAAAAATAGCTTATACGCCGGATTATTACTTTCATCCCAATACTGATAACCCAACGTATCTAAAAATGCCTGCCACTGTTGCATCTCGTCTGGTGGCACTTGTATCCCCACCACAATTCGCCCGTAATCTGCCCCATTATTTCGATAGTGAAATACACTAATATTCCAGTTAGGACTCATCGAACCGACAAACTTCATCAACGCACCTGGACGTTCGGGAAATTCAAACCGATAGAATAATTCGTGATGTGCAAGAGCAGAACGCCCGCCCACCATGTGGCGCAAGTGTAATTTAGTTAATTCATCATCGGTTAAATCTAAAGTTTTGAACCCGCAATCTTCAAAAGTTTGCGCTAATTTTGTCGCATCGTTGCGGTTTTGAATTTGCACGCCAATAAAAATATGTGCCTCTTTTTCATCCGCAATGCGATAGCTAAATTCGGTCAAGTTGCGTTTACCCAAACAATCGCAAAACTGACGCAAACTGCCCGGTTCTTCGGGAATCGTAACTGCATAAATCGCTTCGCGGCGTTCCCCTAATTCTGCCCGTTCTGCCACAAAACGCAAGCGGTCGAAGTTCATATTTGCACCGCAAGCAACGGCAACTAATGTTTCTCCTACAATTTGCTCGCGTTCTACATAAGCTTTAGCCCCAGCAATAGCCAACGCCCCCGCAGGTTCCACAATCGAGCGGGTATCTTCAAACACATCTTTAATCGCCGCACAAGTATCGTCAGTATCAACGCGAATAATTTCATCGACATATTGCTGACACAAGCGGAAAGTTTCTTCCCCAACTTCGCGCACTGCAACGCCGTCGGCAAACAATCCAACTTGAGATAAACGCACTCGTTTACCTGCTTTGAGCGATTGATACATGGCATCGGCATCGACAGGTTCAACGCCGATAATTTTAATTTCCGGACGCAATCTTTTGACATATGCTCCAATTCCAGAAATCAATCCGCCGCCGCCAATGGCGACAAAAATTGCATGAATTGGTTTCTGATATTGCCGCAGAATTTCCATACCAATTGTTCCCTGTCCGGCAATCACATCGGGGTCATCAAACGGGTGAATAAATGTCAAGCCTTTTTCTGCTTCCAATTGACGCGCATAAGCATAAGCATCGTCGTAAGTATCGCCGTGCAAAACTACTTCTCCCCCGCGTGCCTTGACTGCATTAATCTTGACTTGGGGTGTAGTTACAGGCATGACAATAATTGCTCGCGTGCCAAGCTGACGCGCACCCAGGGCGACACCTTGGGCATGATTTCCCGCCGAGGCAGCTATTACACCTTGTGCGAGCAAATCTGGGGGCAATTGCGCCATTTTGTTGTACGCACCCCGCAGCTTGAAGGAAAAGACAGATTGCATGTCCTCGCGCTTCAGCAGCAGTTTATTATTCAGTCGCGTGGAGAGATTTGGCGCGTATTCTAGCGCTGTTTCTTGAGCAACATCGTAGACGCGGGCGGTGAGGATGGAAACTAGGTAGTCGCAAAGCATGGGGTCAACAGGTGAGCAGATGGCAGATGGTGGGATAATTTTACGGCACTTTGCGTACTTATTGGTGAGGTTGGGGGAGCGATCGCTAGCAAAGCACTGATAACTTGAGTTAGTTTTGTTTTATTTGATTGCACTTATAAAGAATCAATCCCTTTCTTGCATCAGTATCAAACTTTAATCCTACTTCTGCTTCCGAGGCTATTTCTACCTGATTTTGGGAAATGTCATTCATCATAATACTCTCAATTTTAGCTGAGTAGCAGTATGACAGTTCATCGTTAACTAAAACCAAAAAAAGACTTTCTCCTACATTCAAATTAATATTGCTTACTTTTGCTACGGCTGCTTTTGACCTCTTAAACCACTCTGTAATTTTCCCAATCTCCCTTGCTTGCCCTATAGAAGTCTGTTGTAAAATTACGTGGTAGGTCACTAATTCAGCGAGAGCTTTGCACAGTGTCTCGAAATACGATTCTTCTAAGTTTATCGTTAGTCTTTATCATCCCACGGACAGTTGAAATTCTGAGGCTGACTGTCTTGAGAAGGTCGTCAAACATCGCAATTTACTCTCCGATAACTTGCGAAAGCATTTCGTCAAATATCCTGATTCGCTCCTGAATCTCTGCCTTGGTTTTTCCGCCTCCTGTAAGCAGACTAGATTCCGGCTTTTTAAAGAGGTTTTTTGTCTCTTCAATGACTCTATCTCTTTTAGCAATCAATTTTTCTGATTCAGGCAAATACCTGCTAAAACCAACCATAACAGCATCATAATATGCTTTATAAGATTTTTTAGACCAATTTTGAGAACCAGGCTCAAATGGTTTGAATAAATGCTCTCCATAAATTAGGTGAGCTATTTCGATTGTTCTGACAAAAATATCTTCCAAGTAATTGATATCTTCCTCGGTAAAATTCAAACTCTTCATCATATATAAATCTAAAAATCCTTCCATTCCTTTGCGGAAATGATCGACATTTCTGAGAGCGTAGAAACGCAGAACTAACTCAGCATCTTCCATTTTTTTATAAAGGGTATTTTCCTGTAATTCGGGGTCGTTATCGTCTTTCGGAATCCCCCAAGCTTCAGCAAATATGGGATGGCGCGCTAATTTGAGCAATAGTTCATTGAACTTTCCATAATACAAACAGTTTCGCACTTCCTGCTGGCTTAAATCTACTCCTCCAGTGTTAAGGCGCTCAAAGGTTTTCTGTTTGAGGAATAGAGCTTCTTCAGGATCGGAAGTTGATTCTGCAATAATTACTATAGATGATATCGAGCGACGGTCGATCCCTGCTCTAATTTTTATAGGAAGTTTGTCGTAAGTACGTCCATTTAATTCAGGCCAAAGTTCAAGCCCTGTTAATGTAAGCTTATTTTCATAAAAATCCCGAATAGCAGTAATTCTTTGCTGACCATCCATAACCTCATAAGAATTGTAATCTTTTTCGTATAAAATTATTGAAGGAACGGGAATATTAATCAGAAATGACTCGATTAGTTGGGATTGCATCTTAGGACTCCAACGCGCCCTTCTTTGGTAAAATGGTCGCACGTTCATATAACCAGGCTTCTTTAATGCCTCGACAAAGCTCGGAAGCTTTTCACGGTTAATTTCGGTAAGAATTCTATTCTCTCTTAACTCGTACTTTTGGGTTATCTCACTATCAGACATTTTAGTCCGAGTTTTTGCGGGCGAACTCTCCCACATTTTTTCTTCAACTGGTGCAAGTGGCATTTTTTGTATTTTCCATCGTCACAACTTGTTAATTATTGTAGCATTTCCCTAATCAGCCTCAGAATCGAAATCTAGGAAGCTACCCTTGTGCTACACAATATAGTTTTAGCTGCACGCTGAAACAGCGATCGCTCATCCCCAAAAACCGTAACGCCTTGCACATTCCTATTTTGCAGCCATCTGGCTAAATGCCGGTATCACCGACTACACGAACGCGCGAAGCGCACAAAATCCATCAATGGTTTGATCTGGCAATGCAGCCCGTGTCTATAAAATATTACTTTGGCTAGATGATGCGGCAGATTTTTCTAGTTAATGTGAGATTTGTGTGACTCAAAAACAGTAAAGGATTGTGGTGATGAAAAATTTAATTGTTAGCGCGATCGCATTTGTCAAAAAGCTTCATGTAAAGCGTTTAGTGGCAGTTTTAATCGTCATTGGCACGCTATTTTTAGCAAATGTTAACGCGGTTTCAGCAAATACTTTCTCTGGTGGACAAGGAACAGAATCATCAAGATTCCTCGAAAAAATGCAAAAGGCTGATGAAAAATCCGAAAGACCAAAAACCACCGGAGAATGGCTGGAAGAAGCTCGTGAAGATGTTCCCCTGAACGAACGAGTTGATAATATTGCGCGCGAATCAGCCGAGGCATTTAAGCAGTTTGGCAAGCTCTATACCACAGGCGCTGAAGAAACTGCGCGTGCCGTGAAAGAAAACGCCCAAGAGGCAGCTGAAAATGTTTTGAAGTAAGAGCGGAAATCTGATTCTTAGGACTTACGCAACTGTCATAATATTGAAGGAATTTTCAGGTACGTTGTTGCGCTGTCTTCGCCAGCAGCTAGCGAAGACAGCGCAACAACGTACCTAATTCAATGTGCCAGTTGCGTAAGTTCTGATTCTGACAAATATAGCGGTTTGCAGTCGTATGAGGTGGACCAACAGCAGTGTGCGGGCACCCTTAAGGGTGCCGCTACACAAACGAAGCCTTAAGGCTGTACCTGACTCACTTCGCGACTAGGGCTTGAGCTGCGGGTTGTTTCAATCGTCATAACGACAGCTTCAGCCGTCATAACGACAGCTTCAGCCGTCATAATGACAGCTTCATCCGTCATAACGACAGCTTCAGCCGTCTTCAAGGACGCTCTTACGCGGAGAATGGGAGACGCGGAGAAAGAATTCAGGCGGGGATTGAAACCCCGTCTGAATTCAGGCGACTGAAATCTTCGATTTCAGTCGGGGTCTTAGACCCTTGGGACTGCCGTCCCCGCGTCG